>CALURS010000184.1 GCA_944323215.1 Candidatus Gastranaerophilales bacterium
GATGTTTTGCCATTCTTTGAGGCTTGAATTGGAATTGCGGACAATGCTGGAGATTTTTTCAAAAGATTGATAATCTGTTAGGAAAAGAAAATTTAGACTTAATTATAGGTGGGCCACCGTGTCAAGCCTATTCTTTGATTGGAAGAGCATCTAAAAGTGATAAGATGGTAGGAGATAAGCGCAATTACTTGTTTATCTATTATGCCGATTTTATCGCCCGTTATAGACCAAAGTATTTTGTCTTTGAAAATGTATCTGGTCTATTATCTGCTAAAGATAGAACCGGAGTTAAATATTTTGATATGATGAAATCAAAGTTTGAAGATTTAGGATACACTGTTAATACACAATTATTAAATTCTTTTGATTATGGTGTCCCTCAAGCACGAAAAAGATTAATTTTAATAGGGTCTCGAAATGATTGTATTACCAATTTTCCTGAGCCCGATAAATTAGATCTTCCAATAAAGATAAACGATATATTTAATGATTTACCTAAACTGCATAATGGCGAAAATTATACACCTTTCTTCTCAAAAGTTGATGCAAGTTCATTCTTATATAAATTAAACATAAAAGATGACGATATGCCAATTACTTATCATAAGGCACGAAAAAATAACAAGCAGGATTTGGAAATCTATAAAATTGTTGTAAAACAATGGAATGCTAAAAAGATAAGAATTGACTATAATTGTTTACCAGAGTCATTAAAAACTCACAGAAATAGAACTTCTTTCGTCGACAGGTTCAAAGTTGTTGCAGGTGATTTACCATATTCGCATACCGTAGTAGCCCATTTATCAAAAGATGGACACTACTATATTCATCCTGATATTCAACAAAACCGTTCCATAACACCGAGAGAAGCGGCCAGATTACAAACATTTCCGGATAATTATTTTTTTGAAACAGCTAGTGGACAATTAAGTCTTGCGACAGCTTTCCGGCAGATAGGTAATGCCGTACCGGTATTTTTAGCTTACAAAATAGCATTGAAAATGAAAGGTTATTTTTCATGACACAAGAAATAGCAACAATAAGGCCATCAGGAAGACATTTATTAACCATTGGTTCCGATTTAATAAAAGATGACTATACAGCCATCATAGAGCTTGTGAAAAACGCATATGATGCTGATGCACAAAATGTTACTATTTCTATTGAAGGAAGAAAAAATAGTATTTTATTTTCAATACGAGACGATGGACATGGAATGGATTATGATACAGTTATTAATAAATGGCTGGTACCATCAACAGACGATAAATTGAAAAGAAAGATCTCCCCTAATAAAAGAATTATGCAAGGACGTAAAGGTATAGGAAGATATGCCGCCATAATCCTTGGTCAAGATTTATTGCTTGACACGAAAACATCTTCAGGGGAAAATACAACTATTGCGCTAGATTGGAGTTTATTTGAAAAAGCTGAATATTTAAGCGATGTAGAAATTTTGGTAGAAAAAAAGAACATAAATAATGATTCCCATTATACTGAAATATCTGTAACAGGCAATGAGGATACTTTAAGAAGTTGGTCTGAAACAGATTCTACAGGGGTTTCAAAAAAAATAAAGCGCTTAGAGTTCGAGTTAAAAAAACTTATATCTCCACTATATCGTGACAAAGATAATGATGTTTTTGATATAACCATAAAGCATAAAGGTTTATCAACTGATTTATTTATGGAAAATACGGAAATTAAAATTGAGCCACTGCCTATACTAAACTTATACGACTATAGAATCCAAGGTTCTGTCAGTTCACAAAAAATTGATTTAATATATGAAAATAATAAAGTATCCAATGTCCCCGAACGCATAACTATAGACCATTTTTCTAATTTCGATAATACACAAATGGATATCGGCGAAGTTAAATTTGATTTAAAGGTTTATGATCGAGAGAATAGAGATTTATTAAATCTGTTGGGGAGAGGAAATAAGTATTACAATCTTAATTATACAGGCATCAATGAAATTAAAAATATTTTAAATGATTTATCCGGTGTTGGTGTTTACAGAAATGGATTTAGAATTAGACCTCTTGGAGATCCGGGATATGATTGGCTAAAATTAGACCAGAAAAGAGTTCAATATCCAGCTATGAAAATTGGTTTAAATCAGATTATTGGTTTAATTGAGATTGAAAGTGAAGAACAATCACATTTAGAAGAAAAAAGTGCTCGAGATGGCTTGAAAGAAAATGATGCTTATAATTACTTACTAAAAATGTTTGATGCTGTTATTTCAGAGTTAGAACAAAGAAGATATAAATATAGGCGAGCTTCTGATCCTAAAAATAGAGACACAACCTCTCAATTGGTCGCTAAAATATTTGATTATACAGAAGTAAAAACTGAAATTCGTCAAGCCTTAGTTGGGGTTGATGAAAATACCACAAATGACGTATTAAAAATTATCGAACAAGAGGAAGCAAATAAAAATAAAACAGCAGAAGAACTTGTTGAAAAAATTGCAATTTACCAAGGACAAGCAACTTTAGGAAAAATTGTTAATGTTATTCTTCACGAGGGACGAAGACCATTAAATTATTTTGCAAATCAAATCGACAATTTCAGCTATTTTGCAACTAAATTATCGAATGAATTTAGTGAATTACTATTACAGAAAATTATTTCAATGTTGAAATCTTTCAAAGAAAACTCTTGTTTCCTTACATCATTATTCAAACGCATAGAACCTCTATCATCTGGGCGAAGAGAAAAGAGAAAAAAGGAAATATTGCTCTCTATTATAGAGGGTTCTGTTCAGGTGTTAGAGGAACCTCTAAAAAAATACAAAATTAAATTAAATATAAATTGCGATAAGAACATAGAATTGTTGTGTTGGAAGCAGGATATGTATACGGCATTAGTCAATATCATTGATAACTCTATATATTGGTTACAAAAGACTGATAACGATAGTAAAACTCTTGATATAAAAGTATCCTGTGAGGATGGTATTGTCATTGATATTATTGATAATGGCTTGGGTATAAAGCAAGAAGACATAGAAAGTGGCATTATTTTTGAACCAGAATATTCCACTAAAGAAGATGGAACAGGTCTTGGATTAGCTTTAGCTGGAGAAGCTTGTTCTAGAAACGATTTAGGATTGTATGCAATTTATAAAAAAGATGGTGCCCATCTTCAGATTAGGACTAAGGATAATGACTGACATAAAGATACTGTTTGTTGAAGATAAAGATTCAGATATTGACAGCATGAAAACTACTCTGGTTCGTTTTAATGAAGAAAAGACTGCAAATGTTTCTATTGATATAGCACATAATAAACAAGAATTTAACGAAAAAAAACTATATGATTATGATGCTGTTATATGTGATTTAAAAATTCCTGAAAATTCTGAAAGTTCAAGCACTATCGGAACATTTGGAAATGATATTCTCAGAGATATTCAATCTGAAAGCTTTAATATTCCTGTGTATATTATTACAGGAACTACAGATAATGTGGAGTGTGATGAAGTTTGTTATTTAGGCGTACGTACTAAGGGTGATTCTAATGTATATTATGAAACTTTGTCTGACATTTTATCTTTATATAAAACGGGGATTATCCCAATTATTGGTGTACGAGGGATTTTACAACAACACATAAAAGATGTATATACCAAATATTTAAGTCCTCAAATAAAAGAAGGTACTTGGGAAAGACATAATTCAAATGGCAAAAATACTCAAAACATATTAATACGCTATGTTTCAAGTATTTTACAAGCCAACTTATCAAATTTTTGCAAAGCTGTTTCTGAGGAAATGTATATAATTCCGTCGCCACATGAGAACATAAAAACAGGAACCATTTTACAAAAAGATGAAGAGTTTTATGTAGTTTTAAATCCTGAGTGTGATCTAGTTATTAGAGATG
>CALURS010000185.1 GCA_944323215.1 Candidatus Gastranaerophilales bacterium
CCTTGTCCTGAATATAAAGTACCCGAAGCATTTGAAGCTGTAACAGGAGCAGACGGAAAAATCAGATACGTCCCCGGAGCACACCCGCTTACTTGGGCTGAATCTTCTCTTTATAGTGCGTCTCAATTATATAAGGAAAATTTAGCCAAATTAGCCAACATAAAAAATGTATAATTTCTTCTTAAATACTGTTTCTGGTATAATTAAACAAAACAGGAGATATTATGAGAGAAGAATTACTTGCAATACTTGAGAAGAATAGCAGAATTGATTTCAAAGAGCTTGCAATATTACTTGGAGTAAGCGAAGAACAAGTCCTTGAAGAAATTACCAGTCTGGAAAAAGACGGAATAATCTGCGGTTATCATACATTAATAAACTGGGAAAAAACTTCTATCGAAAAAGTAAATGCTCTAATAGAAGTAAAAGTAACCCCTCAAAGAGGTCAAGGCTTCGATAAAATAGCAGAACGTATATATAATTACCCCGAAGTAAGAGCAGTATATTTAATCTCAGGCGGATATGACCTTTTAGTAACATTAGAAGAAAAAACTCTAAAAGAAATCGCAAACTTTGTATCAGACAAACTTTCAACACTTGATAGTGTACTAAGTACCGCTACACACTTCATACTAAAAAAATATAAAGATCACGGAACAATAATAACCAATAACCAAGCTAAAGATTCTCGTGAGGTAATAACCCCATGACAAAGCCTTTATCCCAAAAAGTTCTAAACTTGAAACCCTCAGGAATAAGAAAATTCTTTGACATAGTAAGCGAAATGAAGGATGCAATATCTCTTGGTGTTGGCGAACCGGATTTTGACACCCCTTGGCACATAAGAGATGAAGGGATTTATGCACTCGAAAAAGGAAAAACCTTCTACACTTCAAACGCAGGCTTAAAAGACTTAAGAATAGAAATATCAAATTACATAAAGAGAACTCAAAATGTAACCTACAATCCCGATAATGAAATTCTTGTAACGGTTGGGGGATCAGAAGCCATTGATATCGGACTTAGAGCCATAATTAATCCTGAAGACGAAGTAATTATTCCTCAACCTTCATACGTTTCTTACGAGCCTTGCGCAATACTTGCAAACGCTAAACCTGTTATTATTAACCTAAAGTCAGAAAACGATTTTAGACTAAAACCGGAAGAACTTTTGAACTCAATAACTGACAAAACTAAAGTTCTGATTTTACCATACCCAAATAACCCAACAGGAGCAATAATGGAGAAATCAGACCTCGAACCCATTGCTAAAATCATTAAAGACAAAGATATCTATGTAATGTCTGATGAAATATATTCAGCTCTAACATATAAAAATACCCATACATCTATAGCTGCCCTTGATGGAATGAAAGAGAGGACAATTTTAATAAACGGATTTTCAAAAGCATACGCAATGACAGGCTGGCGTTTAGGCTACGCTTGTGCACCAAAAGAAATAATTTCTCAAATGACTAAAATCCATCAGTACGCAATCATGTGTGCTCCGACAACAAGCCAATACGCCGCAGTCGATGCCTTAAAAAACGGGGACAAAGATGTTGAAATGATGCGTACAGCTTACAATCAACGCAGAAGATTCTTAATTGATGCTTTTAAAAAAATGAATTTGGAATGCTTTGAACCATACGGTGCTTTCTATGTATTCCCTTGCATAAAAGAGTTTAATATGACAAGCGAAGAATTTGCTACTAAATTCCTTTTAGAAGAAAAAGTTGCAGTAGTCCCGGGCTCAGCCTTCGGTGAATGCGGTGAAGGCTTCCTAAGACTATCTTACGCTTACTCTATAGATAACCTTAAAATCGCAATAGAAAGGCTAAACAACTTTATAACTAAACTGAGAAAACAACAAAATATTAACAAATAATACGTTTTTTGTTTTCTAATCGTCCTTTTCTTAACATTTCTTTATAATTTCGATAGAATTTAGCAATTATTTAAAACATATATACTTTATATATATACAGAGATTAATAAGGAGAAGTATATATGGCAATAGGCGCAAGAGATTTTATCGACAGATTATTAGTAGAAAAGTACGCACAAGAAAAAGTAGATAACCATTCTGATGATGCACTTGTATCAAGAATAGATGCAGATGACATCATGAGTACAATGAATAAATTTGCAAATAATTATCGAGGATTTTTAGATATCAGTGCAAAAGTAAACATAAGTTGTTATGCAGTTAATGCAAGAAATGCAAAATACCAATCAATACCTGTATAATTAAGACCAAATACCGGCTTTTGAATAAATTTCACTGCGTCCGTATTCGGTAAGTCGATACTCACCTTCGCCAGCACGCTCAATATAATTGTTATCAAGAGCAATTTTCAAAATACCATGATCAACAATAACCGCCAAATTATGCATTAATTTTCCATTAATCTGTTTTAAAGAGAACACAAATTTAGCATCGTACTTACAGAAATAATCTGCCGTAAATAGTAATAACTCAAGCCTATCAGTTATATTATTAGCCTTCACTAACTTACAAAAAATCTCATCTTTTTTAACTACTGTATCAGAATTTATATTATCAACAGACTGTTCAAGTATAGACTCAAAGTCAACTTTTGCAGGACTTTCTGCATTAAACAGGTTATTAATTGTAACAGAATGGTCATTCTGTAGTGTTTGAGGCTCAATATTGGGCAATACTTCTTGTTTATCAAGGGTATTAACAAATTCCTCAACTCGATTATTTATATCAGGGTTAGTAGTATCAGATGAATACTCTGTTTGCTCTTGCTCTAACTGAGAACTATTAATATTTGTAGTATTCTCAACATTATCAAAAGAACTGTTTACGGAATTTTCAGGAACAGAAGGTTGTATTTCCTGAATAGGTTCTTCTTTTGATTCTTCAATCACTTCCGGTTGTGAAACATTTTGGGAAAACTGTTCAGCCTCAATAGGTTCAGGTATATACGGTTTAGGCTCAACTTCATTAATAACAGGCTTTCTTGACAATGCAAGAACCCATATAGCTATTTGCTGCTCTATGGCATTTCTGTCATCAGTAACTAAACTTAGTTCACACTCACCTTTTCTTACCGTAAACGTATATTTAGGCATATCTATTTATTATTCCCTTCTGATGGTTGTAATAACTCCTCACGCCATTTATTTAACTGGCTTTCAACAAATTCTAAATCATCAGATTTAAGCTCTATTTCAACTTCGCCTTTTTTCATTTTGAATATATATTCGTGCATGTGTCCCCATATCCCTTCTATAACATGTTATTTTAAAATCCCGTTAGTGTCAAATTTAGAGTAACATTTTATTACAATCGAAAAATTTACTTTATTATTATTCGGAATTATGCTACACTTTCAACATAGTAAAATATTAAGAGTATGAGGTCTTTATGGTTGAGAATGAACAAAAGAATGTTGTATGTATGAAATGGGGAACAAAATTTGGTCCTGAGTATGTAAACAGATTATATAATATGGTAGAGAAAAATCTAACAATACCGCATAGGTTTATATGCTTTACAGACGACGCAAACGGTATTAACCCTAATGTTGAGATAAGACCGTTACCAAAAATAAAAGATGACGGCTTAACAGAAAAGGGTTGGAAAAAACTCGGAATTTTCTCAACTCACGAAAACCTTGAAGGGCAAGCGTTATTTTTAGACTTGGATATTATTATAAGAAGCAATATTAACAGTTTCTTTGAAGTAGACGGGGAATTCAGAATAATAAAAGATTGGGATTTCCCAAAAGATATAATCGGAAACTCCTCAGTGTTTAGATTTGAATTAAATAAACACCAAGATATAATAGAACATTTTTACACTTACGGAACAAATATTCGTGATACATATAAGAATGAACAAGCGTTCTTATCATATGAAATGC
>CALURS010000186.1 GCA_944323215.1 Candidatus Gastranaerophilales bacterium
ATTGTTCCGACCGACCTTTTTCAACACTTGTGCCTTATAAGTTTTACCGTTATATATAGTTACAGTAATATCGTCGCCGTCCTCAATAACGTGAGAACTGGTTAAAATAACACCGTCATTAGAAACAACACAACCCGTACCGCAAGATAAACCATACTTTATTTGCGTATCAATTGAAACAATTGCAGGATTTATTTTTTCATATACATCAATATTAATCATTTCTTCTCTATCATATGCAAATGACGGAAGTGCCAAAGACAGGCAAAATAAAATTGTAATTAGCTTTTTCTTCATATCAATCACCGGTAATATAATTACACTTGTAAGAAAACTTTACTATATACAATCGATTTTTATTGAAGGTGTGTATTGCAAGGATTAAAGTTCTAATATATAATAGAAAAGAATTCAGAGTACATATTTACATTGAAATAGGAGAGTACATTATGACAAGAATTGAAAATTTTAAGAGAGCATTAACTGAAAAGAGAGCAGTAAAAGTTATTGCAGGCATCAACAACTTTGATAAAGACTCTGTAAGAAAAGTTGTAGCATCAGCTGATAAAGCAGGTGCGACAGCAATTGATATTTGTGCAGATGCTGAAATAATCAAAATGGCAAGAGAAATGACTAACTTACCGATTTTCGTATCATCAGTAAACCCTAAAGAATTAGCAATGGCAGTTTCAATGGGTGCAGACGCAATCGAATTAGGTAACTTTGATGCTTTATATGCAAAAGGACAATCATTCTCAGCAAATGAAGTACTTGAATTAACAAAACAAACTTTATCAATGATTAACAAAGATGAAGTATTCTTCTCAGTAACAATTCCTGGAAGCATTGATATAAATGAACAAATCAACTTAGCAAGAGAATTGGAAGAAATGGGGATTGACCTAATCCAAACTGAAGGTCACTTCACAAACGAAGAACCGTCAAACGGTATTAGAGGTCTTGTAGAAAGAGCAGAATTGACACTTTCTAATACAATGGAATTAGTTAGAAACGTTGAAATTCCTGTAATGACAGCAACAGGAATCAACCCGACAACTGCACCTTTAGCTTTTGCATCTGGAGCATCTGCAATTGGCTGCGGTTCTTGTATTAACAAATTATCATCTGAAATTGCAATGATAGCAGTTATTAAAAATCTTATGGAAATTGCTGAAAGAAATTCAGTAAAGACATTACAACTTGTATAATTTGTTTAATAGACATATTAAAAGAGGGGGCAGAAAACAAAGTTTTCTGCCCCCTCTTTATGTTAAAGAATATTGAAAACTATACAACAACAAAAGTTTATGATAGAATCGAAAGAGAAGGGAAACAGGGAATGAAAAGAATAGTATCGGCAAAAGAAGCGGTATCGGAGATAAAAGATGGAGCTAGCATAATGGTTGGCGGTTTTTTGAGCTGCGGAGCACCTGACGAACTTATAGATGCTTTAATAGAGCAAGAAACAAAAAATCTGACAATGATATGTAATGACACTTCCTATCCTGAAGCAGATAAAGGAAAACTAATAGTAAATAAGCGAATAAAAAAGCTTGTAACGACGCATATAGGAACAAACCCTGAGACCGGGAAACAGATGAATTCAGGTGAAATAGAAGTTGAACTAAACCCAATGGGAACACTTGTTGAACGAATAAGAGCAAAAGGAGCAGGATTGGGTGGAGTACTTGCACCAACAGGGGTTGGAACAATAATCGAGCAAGGCAAAAAGACAATGGAAGTCGATGGGAAGAAATATATATTTGAAAAACCGCTTGGGGCTGACTATGCCTTAATCTACGGAACAAGAGTTGACAAATACGGCAATGTTTCATATTATGGAACGACACGTAATGTAAATACAGTAATGGCAACCGCTGCCGACAAAGTAATTGTACAGGCTGATGAAATTGTTGAAGAAATTAACCCTAATGAAGTTGTAATCCCTGGGATATTTATTGATTGTATAGTAAAAAAAGAAAAAGAAGTTCAAAAAGTATAAGAATTTGGGTGGACAAATGGAATTAACACTACTATCAAAAGAAAAAACAAGAGAAATCATAGCAAAAAGAGCAGCAAAAGAGTTTAAAAGCGGAGATGTCGTGACTCTTGGGATTGGGTTACCAACAGCTGTAGCAGATTATATTCCTGATGGTATGAATGTTATATTCCAATCAGAAAACGGATTACTTGGCATAGGAAAAACCACAAGCGGCGATAAAATGGATAAACGAATTACAAATGCCGGTGGGATATGTGTAGAAGCAAAAAGAGGTGCTTCTTTTTATGATGCTGCAACAGCACTTACAATGATGAGAGGCGGACATATTGATGCAACTGTACTTGGAGCACTTCAGGTTGATGAAGAAGGAAGCATTGCAAGTTGGATGATTCCTAACAAATTTGTCCCCGGTATGGGTGGGGCTATGGACCTTGTTATCGGTTCAAAAAGAGTAATCGTTGCTATGGAGCACACAAATAAAGGTGCTGTGAAAATAGTAAAAAAATGTACTTTACCATTGACTGCCTATAAAGAAGTTGACTTAATCATAACAGAGAGATGTGTTTTTGATTTATCTAACGGAATATTAACGCTAACAGAAATAAATCCTATGTTTAGTATTGACGATATAAAAGATTCTGTAACAGCAGATTTTACCGTTTCTGATAACCTAAAATATATGGATATTGATTAACAAATATCATTTTAGAGACTAGATTAAAGCTCATGGAAACATAAAAAATATGCGAACCAATTAAATCAATTCGCATATTTTAAAAATCGTTTTTTTCTAATCTATTCTTTTACAAGAAATTCCGGATTATCAACTCTTACAGCAAAATATGGTTTGTCCTTTCCTTCTTCTTGTAAGAACATTACAAATTCCTTATCAAAATGATACTTACGTCCAACTTCCGGAGCTAAAGACATTTTCATTATTGATAATGCAGCTTCACTCTTCAAAGTTCCACCCTTGTTATCCATATTAAATTTTATAGATTGAAGGGCTTGAGTAATAACCATATTAGTTCCTTTTACCTTCTTGCCACACAACTCATCGTATGATATTGTTTTATCTATCTTAAAATTAGGAACCATCAAACTGTCATCTTTGGTAAATCTCTCTGAGGCATCCTGTTGTACCACAAATGTGTACAAGTCTTCAAAGCTGTCTTTTTTATCTGTGCGATATAAAATTACATCTTCTTTTTCTTTTGTTGTAAGTTTTACAGCATACTCATCAGGTGATTTATAGAAAAGAACGTGAACATTTTTTCTTAGTTTTCTGTCACTCTCTTTGTTTACACCAAAATATTTTACATTTCCTTCACTGCCAGCAAATGGTGCAGATTTTAGCATATCAAAAGGTGTTGTAAAATTAAAATCCTTCTTTAACATTGCATAAAATAAGTAAGAATTCTTTGCACTCCAATTTATAGTATCTAAAATATCACTTGTTTCATTGAATTTTTTGGCAATATTTTTTTCGATTTGTTTTTTTAGTTTTTTACTAATCTTACCATATGCAGTGTAATAAGATTCCGGATTAATAATATCTGAGGTATATAATTTTTTATTCAATTCATTAGCTATAGGAGGATTTCCGCCAGCCAATAAAACAGGACCGTGAGTAACTTTATCCATAAAGGTGTTCCATACTAATTGGAAAGTTACACACCATAATCTATTCTTTATCGCCTCATAACCGCCAACTGCTTGTTGTTCAGCTTGTGCTTTATTATCTTCAACCGGTGTAACAACTTCATTATTTATCGGTTTTTCATCAGTTACGGATTTAACTTCCTCTGCCGCAGGCTTAACTTCCTCTGCCGCAGGTTTAACTTCCTCTGCCGCAGGTTTAACTTCCTCTG
>CALURS010000187.1 GCA_944323215.1 Candidatus Gastranaerophilales bacterium
CTTAAAGTTGTTTGAGCCGATAAGTGTTGATGTTCGCGGCGAAGTTTATATGCCTAAGGACTCTTTTGAAAAATTAAATGAAGAAAATTTAAAAAACGGTGAAAAGCTCTTTGCTAATCCGAGAAATGCTGCAAGTGGCTCTATAAGACAGTTAGATAGTGCAATTACTGCTAAACGTGATCTATCATTTTTTACTTATACTGTTATACTTGGTGACGGTTCTAATATTAAAACTCATTGGGACTCCTTGCAATATATTAAAAAGCTTGGTTTTAAGGTTAATCCAAATATAAGATTAGTGAAAGATATTTATGGTGCAATAGAATATTGTAAAGAATGGGAAAATAAACGATTTGAGCTGGGGTATGCAACCGATGGTGTAGTAATAAAAGTTAATAGCTTATCAAGTCAACAAGAAATGGGCTTTACCTCCCGCGCTCCCAAATGGGCAACTGCGTTTAAATTCCCTCCAGAGGAGATAACCACTACCTTAAAAGATATTGAGTGGAGTGTTGGAAAAACAGGGGCAGTTACACCTGTTGCAATATTAGAGCCCGTTTTGCTTGCCGGAAGTACTGTTTCAAGAGCAAGTTTGCATAATTATGATGAAATAAAAAGGTTAGATGTAAGAATTGGTGACAAGGTTTTGATTAAAAAGGCTGCAGAAATTATTCCGAAGGTCATAAAGGTTGTAGATGACGAAAATCATGCAAAGTTACCGGTATATCAGATGAAAATGGTCTGTCCTGATTGTTCATCTCCGCTTGAAGTTAGAGAAGGGGAAGTTAATTTGTATTGCTCAAATCCGAATTGTCGTTCTGTTGTTCTTGCCAGACTTGAATATTGGGTATCTAAAGAAGCTATGGATATAGATTTTATCGGGCCATCTTTAATAGAACAGTTATATGATAAAAAGATGGTTGTTACTCCTGCTGATTTTTATAAATTGACTCGTCAAGATTTAATGCAATTGGATTTAATTAAAGAAAAATCTGCTGAAAATATTTTTACTTCAATTGAAAAAAGTAAATCCAGACCACTTGCAAGATTTATAACCGCACTTTCTATAAGGCATGTAGGAAAAGAAACTGCAGATATATTGGTAAATGAGCTTGGAACTCTCAATAATATTCGTAAAGCTTCAAAAGAAGATTTGGCAAAAATTGAGGGAATTGGTGAAAAAATTGCAAATACTATCTGGGAATTTTTCCAAAAAGATGATAATATAAAATTAGTAGATGAACTTTTAGCTTTGGGTATTGAACTTCGTGAAGGCGGAGAAAAAATTTCTAATATATTTGAAGGTAAAACGTTTGTTCTTACAGGAGCTCTATCAACAATGACAAGGGATGAAGCTGGAGAGAAAATTAAAATGTATGGTGGAAAAGTCTCCTCTTCAGTTTCAAAAAAAACTTCATATGTTGTTGCCGGTGAAAATGCCGGTTCAAAATTAGACAAAGCTCAAAATTTAGGTGTTATAATATTAGATGAACAAGAATTTTTGAAAATGATAGGTGGATAATATGAAACCCAAAAATAAACCCGATAAAAAAGTGAAAATGATTGAAATAAGAGGGATTGGAGGTCTATTAAAATTGGCTTTTATTGGTATATGCCTTTTTGCTGGTTTTGGTGTATTCCCAGGCGTTGCTTTAATGTTTTTGTGGAATAGCTTGTTATCTGCCAATTCTATTATGCCTTCTATTGGATTAGTCCAAGGGTTATTATTATATGGAATTTTTGTTATGATTTATTTCTTAAAGAATAAACCTAAATTTTCTATTTCTTGCGGTTCATTTAGTGAATTGTCTGATGATGAGTTAGAAAAGATTATTATGAACGCTAAACTCGATGCTGAAAAGAGGATGTCTATGTCCAGTTTTGATATTTGCAAAGCTAAGTTAGATGAAATAGAAAAATTAAGGAAAGAAGAAGAGAATCAAGAAGAGAAAGAAAAAAAAGAAGTTTAAAAGGAATGATATTGAGTACTAGGAAGCGAAAAGAGAAAAATATTGACGAAACCTTATCTGAATGGGTGAATAGTTATAAGGCTTGTTCTAATGAAAGTGAGCGTTTGAAGCTAAAAACATTAATTGTTACAGCCATGATGCCACATGTTAGAAAAATTGCAGTTACTATTGCTCGAAGAGATTACGACCCTGTAGACGATTTAGTACAAGCTGGCTCTCTTGGATTGATAAAAGCTATTGAAAATTTCAATCCTAACTTGGGTAAAAATTTCCGAATTTATGCAGGTTATTTAATTATTGGTGAAATGAGACATTATATTAGGGATAAAGTTTCTTTGATTCGTGTACCAAGAGAAATCCAAGAACTTGCTTTTCGTATTAATGCCTTTATAAAGGATGTTTCAGATGAGTATATTGATAGTTTGACACAGCAAGATATTGCGGAAGCTCTAAATGTTCCTGTCAAAAAAGTTAACTATGCTTTAGAGATTGATAGGAGAAAAACGACGGTTTCTCTTGATCAAATATATGATAAACAAAATCAGAATATTTATTTTGAAGATGTTTTAGCGACCGAAGATTATAAATCAACATCTGAAATTTATGATCAAAAAATTATCCTTAATGAAGTTATTGAAAAATTACCTGATGATTTGAAAGAGCTTATATATTTGTACTACCACGAGGATATGTCACAAAAGCAAATTGCTTTAAAATTAGGACTTTCTGCAATGATGGTTTCAAGAAAACTTAAAAAGGCATTTGATATGCTGTATACTTTTATTACGGAAAGACAAGGTAATTGATAATGCTGTCTGATTTTGCTTTAGTTTCTCTTGGTTTTATTGCAATTGTAGGATTATGTTTTGGTAGTTTTTATAATGTAGTTATTCTAAGAGGCTTAAGCGGTGAAAGTATTGCTTTCCCAGGATCAAAATGCCCAAAGTGCGAAAAACCTTTAAAGTGGTATCATAATATTCCTTTAATATCATATTTATTTCTTGGAGGTAAATGTGCTTTTTGTAAAACAAAAATTAGTATTCAATACCCTTTAGTTGAACTTATTACTGCTATTTTATTTGTTATTTCGTATTTGAAATGGGGGATTACTTTAAAAGCTCTTTTTATGGTTGCAATAATATCAATGTTATTAATAACTATTGTAACTGATTTAAGAGAACGTGTTATATTAACTCAACATTCCTATATATTATGTGGTATTGGGCTTTCAATGTCTTTAATTGCTAGTTTTGCTCCTCAATTAATTGGGCTTAATACTACTCAATTGTATATAGTAAAATATCCAATTGTTTCGTCTGTCTTGGGGGGGATTATTGGTGTTGTTGTTATGGAAAGTTTAGCAAGGTTAGGATATTTGATTGCCGGTAAGAGAGCTTTTGGTGAGGGCGATTCTTATATTGCAGGAGCTTTAGGTGCTGTTTTTGGTGTTAAATATATTTTGTTTATTTTACTTTTAGGAGGGATTATTCAATTTATATTTTCTCTGCCTTTGTTCTTAATAAATACTGTTAGGCAAGGACAAAAATTTGTTGCTATTGAGATGATGCTCTTTTTGCTTCTTGCTGTGTTAATGTGGATATTTAGTGTTCAACTTGATACTATAATTTATATGTCTGGACTAATACTTCTTATTTTTATGGCGTTGCATTTGATTAAGAAGATTGTTGCCGGCATGAAAAATCAAAATAATCAAACTTATTTACCCTTTGTACCAGCAATGAATTTGGCGGCTGGAATTGTGTTATTTATCCTTTTGTAAAATATATTACAAATTGTAAAAAAAATTAAAAATTGTTATAAAAATAAAAAATTAGCCAATAGTAATAATATCACAATAGAATGTGAGGCAAATACAAAAAAGAGGTAAAA
>CALURS010000188.1 GCA_944323215.1 Candidatus Gastranaerophilales bacterium
ATTACCAAGATTATAGATTTTTAAATCGTCCTTTTTCGAAACAAGAACAGGTGCTTGTGGTGCTTGAATATTATTGATTTTTACTTCTTCGGTTGCTTTTGGTAATAATATTGATATTGCAGATTTGTTTTCACTCAAGTATTTATTTGCAACCCTCTTTACATCATCAGCAGTTACTTTTGAGATATTTGAAAGATAGTTTCTATAATAATCAGGATCCTCGGTTAAGGTGTAAGTGTATCCGATACCTGTAGCAATGTTTGAAACGGATTCTCTTGAATAGTATGTATCCTTCTCTATAATACTTTTACCTATGTTTAACTCTTTTTCGGTAACTCCGTATTTTTTTATGTGTTCTATTTCTGCCCAGATTGCTTTTTCAACTTTTTCTAAATTGTCAGGGGTAAATTTTGCTGAAATATAAAATACCCCATCATCTCTTAAGGACGAATTTGAAGCTCCGATTGAGAAGGCTAATTGCTTATTTTCTTTAACCGATTGATATAATTTCGAGCTTGAACCGTCACCAAGAATTGTTGCCAGCACATCAAGCGGGTAAGTATCTTCATCGGCTATTGCTGCACCTCTAAAGCCCATTAATAAATAACCGGTGTTAACATCTGCTTTTTCTATATAACTCTTTTTTTGATTAAGTTGTTTTTCTTGTTTGTAGGATTTTTTATCTAATTTTCTTGGCTCTGATTTAAAATTATTTGTTATTTTGTTTAAGACCTTATCGGTGTTAACATCCCCAACAATTACTGTTACCATGTTTGAAGGTGCGTAATGTGTATTATAGTATTCAAGGATTTCTTCTCTCCGAATGGTTTCAATTACTTTATCCGAACCTATTACCTCTCTTTTGTAAGGGTGTTCTGTGTAAAGTAAGTTGTTTAAATTTCTATAGATTAATCTGTCAGGATCATTTTCATTTTTCGAAATTTCCTCTAATACAACTTTTCTTTCTTTTTCAAGTTCTTTTCTTGGTATTTGGGGATTCAACAGCATGTCTGCATGCAATTCAAGTGCTAAATCAAAGAATTTTGAGGGGATTACTATATAGTAATGTGTAAAGTCTTTACTTGTAGCAGCATTTATTACTGCTCCTTTTGATTCTAAGATTTTATCAAATTCACCGGCAGGATGTGATTTGGTGCCTTTAAAAAATAAGTGTTCAAGGAAATGAGAAACTCCGCTATTTGTATTATTTTCATCTATAGAACCCGTTTTTACCCACGTGTCAATTGTAACAATAGGGTTGTTATGTTCTTCTTGTATAATTACGGTTTGCCCGTTGTCAAGCTTATGTACGGTGTAATCTCCGGCAAATACAGGATTGATAATTATTGCAAATAGCAGAAAAAATAAAAAATTTCTCATATTAAATCCCCCTCAATTTCATTTTAGTATAAATAAAATTGATTTTCCATCTGCCTGTATGTACAAAAGTTTTTAAGGACGAATCATCGCAATAACATACTTATCGTTAAGGTATTTGTTTGTAACATCCATTATCTGTTCACAAGTAACAGCCTGTATTCTGGAAATAAGTGTTTTTTGATAATCAAATCCAAAACCTAAAATAGCATAATGCCCACTAAGGTTTGCTTGTTGTGAATTTGTTTCTGATATAAACTGTTGTTTCCCAAAAATGTTGTTTTTTGCAGCTTCAAGTTCAGCTTCTGATACAGGTATGGTTTTAATTTTGTTAATTTCTTCCATAAATCCGTTTAATGAAACCTCTACATTTTTAGGCTCTGTTCCAATATAAATATGGAATAATGCTCCTTTTGCAAAAGAACGATAAGCACTTCTTACCGTATATGCAAGTCCCTTCTTGTCTCTTAATTCTAAAAACAATCTTGAAGATAAGCCGCTTGCACCAAGAATTGTGTTTAAAACAGAAAGTGCCGGATAATCAGAGCTTTCAAGAGTCGGAACCAACCAGCCTTGGATAATTTGTGCTTGTTGTGCATCACTTTTGTTTATTTCTACAGTTTTTTGTTCTGAAAGCTTTGGAATCGAAATTTCCGATGCGTTTATCTCGGTATTTGGAATATCAGCTATAGTAGAATTTAGAAGCGATTTTAAGCTGCTTAATTCAATATCGCCTACTACTGATATAATTTTTTTGCCGTGATTGATAATATTATTATAATATTTTACAACTTCAGGTTGTTTAATTTTATCAATATTTTCTAGAATTTTTGTGTAGGTGTTTCCGTACATGTGACCGGCAAATATCGTCTTTATAAACTCATCAGATACTTTTGCTTTATTAGAATCTAACTCTGCTGAATACTCACCTTTTATCTTTGTAACTTCTTTATCAAAATCCAAAAAAGTAGAGTTCTTGACTACTTCATCTAAAATTTCAAGAGCAAGTTTAAAATCTTCATTTAAACAAACAAAGCGGAAACTTAAGTAATCTTGTTTCATTTCCGTAGAAAATTCAATGGCATTTTCATCTAAGATATTAGCTAACTGTTCTGATGTATAATTCTTTGTCCCCTGTTGTAATAACCGGCATATAAGAGTATATAATCCGGGAGTTGGTTCTTCCTGAGGAATAGCAATATTAAAAGTAAAACCTACTCTCGGGGTGTTTATATTCCTTTTAAAGCCAACTGAAATACCATTGTTTAATAAAAATTCTTCCATATGGTGATTATTGCACAAATTTATTTATATATCAATAAGAAACAAAAATTAATGTGTTATTTAGCTTAAGCTACAGTTGAAAACAAGTGTGAATAAGCTGTTTGCATATTAGAATATAGAAGTTCCATATTGGAGAATTTACGTTCAAGCATAGATTTGTAGAAATCAACTTGTGATTCAGCTTTGGCAATTTTTGTATCGTAGTTGTTGATTTCTCTGTTTAAAGAGTTGTTTTTAGTTGTAAAGTAACCAGTAGTTGATAGCATATTTTCAATAAGTGTTTCAACTCTAGTGAATATACCAGGATTGTCAACAGTTCCAACAAGTAGAAGTTTAACATCGTTTTCTGATTCATCCAGAGCTTTGGTGAATTTTTCTGAATCTAAATAGAGTGAATATATATCAGCAGTTAGAGCTGTGCTTGCTGATTCTGTAGAAATACCAACAGCTGCAAGGTTTCTGAATTTAGTAGTGCCGTTAGTACCTTTGGATGTTAAAATTGACGTAATTTGATTTTTTAAACCGCTCAAAGCAGTATCTCCGTGAAGATCTCCTGAAACGGATAATGCTGATGTTAATTCTGCAATTAGTGTATTGTAAGCATCAAGAGTTTCTTGAACCGCGTCAATAATTCCTTGAGTATCTCGTTCTACAGTTATTGTTACATATTCTCCTTCTGTTACATCTTTAATGTTAACAGTCAGACCTTCAATCCTAGATACATCACTTGTAATAGTGTTTGATGTAGCCACAATTCTTGTACCGTTAATCGTAACAATCGCATTGTCGCCCAAGTCTTGGTTGTAAGTTGCTAATCTTTCAACATTGTTTTCAACAGTTACTAATCCGAAGATTTCTGCAATATTGCTTGTTCCTGACTGAATATTAACATACGAAGCACCTAATGTGTTTGAGTTAATAACAAGTTTACCGTTAATATTATCCCAATATGCAGAAGCATTTGCCTCTTCGTTTCTGTTAATTTCATTAACCAGATTTGCAATAGTAGTTTCACTTGTAA
Organism: Candidatus Gastranaerophilales bacterium; assembly: GCA_944323215.1. Classification (GTDB taxonomy): domain Bacteria; phylum Cyanobacteriota; class Vampirovibrionia; order Gastranaerophilales; family Gastranaerophilaceae; genus CALUTH01. The sequence continues at coordinate 3,683 of CALURS010000188.1, forward strand.
TTGTGAATTCTGCATTACCGATTACAAACGTACCTTCTGTTACGTCTCCAAGTCTAAATATTCCTGAAGATGTTATCTTTGATGCGGCAGATGCTTTATACAAAGATGTTCCGCCTATAATTGTATTTGAACCA
>CALURS010000189.1 GCA_944323215.1 Candidatus Gastranaerophilales bacterium
CTTGTGTCTTCATAAAAAGCATTGTGCCCCTTCGCAACTTCAACTAAACTTTCAACAGGAAAACCTGTTTTTTTACTTACTTGGTGTATATTATTGGGGTTTACAAAAAATACGTCTACATCAAGATTGTTGCCTTTTAACATTGATTTAGCTACATCTATTACATTTGAGGATGTTGTGTATTCTTTTCCGTTTGCCATTAATTTTGCAGCCTTGTTGGACAGTAAGTTTATACCGGCGGAGGCTAAATACAATCCTCCGATGGATAGTAGTTCATTTGGCACATTATTATTTTCGCGCTCATCTCTGTATGAATTATAGTTATTATAACCATAACCTTCACTATATCCGAAATTTTGAATGTTTTGACCTACACTTCGTATTACCATGGTATCTATATAAAACATATGATAGAGAAAAATTGCTTTTTCTTCGAGCTTTTTATATAAAAATTTACAAAAATATAAATAGACTTAAGGTTTATTCTTGGTTATAATTGTTTTATGAGAAAAATATTGTTATTAGGAAAGAGTGCTAAAACTTATGCGTTGGCAAAATATTTGTCCGCTAATACAGATGTATTCGTCTCTTTTAACTCCCCGGCAATTTCTGAGTTTACTACTGTTGTAAATTTCGACTCTTCTGATTATTCTGCAATTGCTGATTTTGTCCAAAATAATGATATTTCTTTAACAATTCCTGTTGATGTTGAGTTTATTACTTCGGAGTTGATTAATACTTTTGACGAAAAAAAACTACAGCTTTTTTCTCCGGCGTTTAATATTTCTGAATTGGTTAATGATAAGGTTGCGGTTAAAAAATTGCTGTATAAATTGCATGTTCCTGTTCCAAGATTTGCTTCTTTTGAAAAGGCTTCTGTTGCTTATGATTATTTGAAGAACGCTAAGTTCCCCATTATTATTAAATCCGGTATTTCTGAGTATGCTACAATTTGCGTTAATGAAAAAATAGCAAAAAGTGCAATTGATGATTTGGTATTAAGAAATGAGACCATTTTAATTGAAGAATTTTTATATGGTAAGACCTTTACTATTTATTATGTTTCAGACGGCTATCGTGCTTTACCAATTGGAAACTCTTTGAATTATAATTTTGCACTAGATGGAGATGGTGGATTACTTACAAATGGTGTCGGAAGTTGCTCCCCTTTCTATAAATTGACAGATGCTCATATTGATTATCTGACCTCTGGTGTAGCAAATCAAGTATTGGGATGTTATGAGCAGCAAAATAAAATTTTTTCAGGGATATTTGGACTAGAGTGTATTTTGACACCTGATGATAGGATATTTGTTAATAATATCAAATACTTTATCTCTGACATTGATATTGCTTCAATTCTTAATTTAATTGATATAGATTTGATTAAGATTATTGATGATTGTAATATGGGAATTTTTGCTGATACTTATGAATTTATTCCTCAAAAAGATGAGTATGCGGTTTCAGCTATGCTTTCATCAAGACAGGAAGGACAAATTATATCGGGACTTAATAGTTTGGACGAACAAACAATTGTGACTTTTTATAATTTGAAAAAAAATAAATATTTAGAATATGAAACGGTTAAAGGTAAAAATATTATTCTAACAACTGTTGCCGGTACAATTTCTCGTGCGCGAGAAAAACTTTATACGGAAATTGAGGATGTTAATTTTACCGGAAAAACTTACAGAAAAGACATCGGTGCTATGATGTCACAAAATAGAGGTTTATTGGTATGAAGATAGAAGCATTTAATCTTGTTAAGGTCTATGGAGATAGAAGCGTTGTTAACGATGTTTCTTTTTATATAAATAAAGGTGAAGTAGTTTGCTTATTGGGGCCAAACGGTGCAGGTAAAACTACTACCTTCTATATGATTGTTGGTCTTGTTAAGCCTTATTCAGGTAAAGTAATGTTCAATGGTGAAGATATTTCTTCTTGGCCAATGAATTTGAGGGCTAAAGCAGGAATTGGATATTTGCCTCAAGAAACTTCTATATTTAGAAAATTATCTGTTGAGGATAATATTAAACTTGTATTAGAAATGAATGATAAACTTGATGCTGATGAAAAAAAACAAAAACTGGAAGATTTATTAACAGAATTTGGAGTCGCAAAGTTAAGGAAATCACAAGCTATTTCTCTTTCCGGCGGAGAGAGAAGGCGTGTAGAGTTGGCAAGGGCACTTGCTGCAAGCCCTGATTTTATTCTTCTTGATGAACCATTTACAGGTATAGACCCTATTGCTATTGGTGAAATTAAGGACAATATAAGAAAACTTTCAGAGGAAAAAGGATTGGGGGTATTAATTACTGACCATAACCCTAAAGCTACTCTTTCGATTACTGATAGAGCTTATGTTATTTTTGACGGTAAAATTAAAATTCAAGGTAAAAGTGAAGAAGTCGCTGTTGACCCTGTGGCTAAAGAGTTTTATCTTGGTAAGGACTTTAAGTTATGATAAAAGTGTATGATAAATATATTTTTATACAGGTTCTTATGGCAACTCTGGTTGCGATTGTACTCTTTACGGTAATTTGGATTGCTCCGGAAATGCTTTTAAATACTATCAAACGTACAATTGAAGGCGTTTATACTCCGCAAGTTGCTGTTATGGTACTTGTTTGTGAGTTGCCTAAAATATTAGGTAAAGCTTTCCCTGTTGGGTTGCTTTTAGGCACTTTGTTTACTTTTGATAAATTGAGCAAAGATTTTGAATTAACAATTTTTAGAGCTGCCGGTATGTCTTTTGCTCGTATTATCGCTCCTGTAATTGTTCTTTCTGTTATAGTTACTTATTTTTGTTTTGTAACTTATGACAAGTTAATTCCATATTCTTGTGAAAAGTTAAATCAAATAAAAAATGTTAATCCTGTTTCTCAGTTTGTATATATAAAAAAAGATGTTGATAAGCATCCGCTTGCTGGTATTATTGTTTCTCGTTTTAACAGAGATTCTATGGAAAATATTATAGTTCTTGATTTTGCTGATAAGGTTTACAGTGATTTACATCCATTAACTAATATTCACGTTGGTGAAACAGGTTATATTAAAAATGGAAAATGGACTCTTAAGAATGTAACTTCTTATCAAATTTCTTCTGATGGTATTTTTGAGGAAATAGCATCTCTTGACTCATTAGATATCCTAAAAGGTGATGATGCAGTAAATGCTAAAATATTAATGGATTATTCGACTAAGCGTGATAGAGAAATTGATAATGCAAATTTATGGAAGTATATGCAGCTACTGAAAAAAGAAAATCTTGATGAAGAATATAGGCTTAATGCCAATAAATATTACCAAAGATATATTCATCCGCTTGTTTGTATTTTATTAGCTTTAATGGGGTGTATTCTCGGTTTTTCAAGACCTAGAGAACGCTCGTTAATAGGTTTCGTTATTGCTATTGGTTGTGTATTTATTTATTATATTACGCTACCATTCTTTGACCTTTTAGCGGAGAAAGGTGTTTTACCTCCATTGTTAGCTGCTTCGTTTTCTCCAATAATGTTTGCGATTGCTACATATAAATTTTATCAGTCTAAAGAATTATCTTCTAATATTAATTCTAGTAATCCTAATTTACTTAAACTCCATCAAAAGAAAGATAAATAATGAAGAAAACATTTTTAGTACTAGCTCTTTTATTTGCAAATTTGGCTGTGTATTCAGAACCTATTATTGATTTTAACTCAGGTGTTTATCATATTATTTTACCTGATAAATCTACACCTAGAAAGATGGATTTTGTTACTGTTGAGGGATTAGAAACAAATAAAAGAGTTCATCAAATGTCAAACTCTATT
>CALURS010000190.1 GCA_944323215.1 Candidatus Gastranaerophilales bacterium
ATTAAATAATGTGTTATTAAAGGAATTTGAAACATCAAGCCGAATACTAAAGCCAACCATAAGGATAAAGTAACAACATTTGATATCCCAAACATTGCCTGAATACTTTCATTTGAAAAACTTATACCAAAATTTATAATTAAGGGTAATATAAAATAAATGCAAAAACTTATACCCAAAATAAATAAAAGACTTGAAATCCACACAATTGATTTTATAAATCGACGTTCATTGTCATAAAGTGCGGGAAGGATAAAATTCCATATTTGCTTTGCAATATAAGGAAAACATACCAATATATCTATGACGAGGGCTAGTTTAATCTGCAAAAGGAACACTTCCATTGGTGAAAAATAATTAAACCTTACCAAATTTTTGCCGACCAGAATATTTATTAGAATATCCAGAGCTTTGGGCGCAATAAAAAAAGCAAAAGGCAAAATAATACCTAGTGCCGTAAAGCACTTTATAAGCGTTGCTCTTAGAGCCTCTAGATGTGATATTAAACTCTCATTATCATTTTCTAACATAATTTCTATACTTGAGGGTGTTCTATATCGTCTTTTACTTGATATTCTTTGGGCTTTTCTTCTGAATCATTTATTGACTCTTTTAATTCATCTGCTTCTTTTTTTATAACTTCCTTAGCTTTTTTAAATTCGTAAGAAGCTCTTCCTAGTGCTCTTGCAAGTTCAGGAATTCTTTTTCCGCCAAATAATAAAAGTATTACAACTAATATTAATGTAATTTCAGTGATACCTAGTGACATTACTATATTCTCCTTTGTTCATTTACTGCAAAAATCTCTATCGCATCAAATTGACACGACTTGGTACATCTTGCGCATCCAATACATTTTGTACCATCTAAAACAATTTTACCATCAATTTGGGCGATTGCACCTGCGGGACAATCTATTGCACAAGCTCCGCATTGTTTACATTTTTCTTCATTTATTATCGCCATTGCTATTCTTGTATGTTGTTTCTCTTCCAAAGTAATTTTTTTTATTGCTCCTGAAGGACAAACTTCTGAACATTTTTTACAATTATACTTACAATAGCCTTTACCTTTTGTATAATCAATGTGGACAGCTGAAAAATCATTATTTGCCTTTGTTAAAATTTTATTCGGGCAATTTTCTATACACAAATTACAATTCAAGCATTTATTAGTCATACGGTTTGGTTCTCCCGCACCCGCAGGCAGGATTATGTCCGCAACTTTTTTTACGAAATTTTTGCTTAACTCTAAACCTGTTTTTATTGCACCACCAAATACAATTAGCGTCGATGCTGCAATAATTAATTCACGCCTTTTTATGCTGAATTTTACTGGTCTTTTCCCGTATTGTATTGCACCTTTTTTACATGTGGAAAAACATTTTAAGCACTTTATACACGTTTCATTCTCTACACTTTTATCCTCGACGTTTATGCAGCCTGATTGACAAGATTTTTCACACATACCGCAAGATACGCACTTTTCAGTATTTATATATATTTTGTTGTATGAGCATTTTGAAATTGAACCCAAGACGGCTCCGACAGGGCATATATTTGTACAAAAAAATCGTCTTTTTGTAAGTGCAACAAGTAATACTACAAATAATAAAATTATTCCTATTTTGCTAAGAGTGATTCCTGAACCAAATATTGTATAAGGATCAATATACCTAGCAAAAATAACTGAACCGCCTATTATACATCCAAAGAAGACAGCTGCAATATAATATTTTATAGGTGCATTAATTTTTAAAGCGGTATTTTTTTCCCTGCTTAAAAATGAAACCAACTCCTGAATTATACCAAGCGGACAAATTACAGAGCAATAGAACCTGCCGAATACAAACGTCAAAATTAATATTAATGCTAACAAAAATAATGCAACCCAAGTAAAATCGGTAATAGTTCTTTGTACAAGTGCAGCAAGCTGGATATCAAATACTTTTACACCATAAAATACGCCAAAAAATGCCAACAGCGACAAAATTATAATAACACTTGATATAAAAATTCTTACCTTATAAATATTTTTCATAAAATTACTTTCTTTCTATCCGCTAATTTTGTTATATTCATCTGCAACCTTTGATAACAATTTAGGTATATCTAGTGCCTGAGGACAGTTTTTATTACACAAACCGCATTTAATACACTTGTCAGCCTTTTCACTATCAGCAAGTGATTCGTAGTATATTTTAAACAACATCTTATTATTGGTAACTTTATACTGGTTATAAAGTGCAAAATTAGCAGGAATATTTATCCCTCTTGGACAAACTTCCATACAATATTTGCAGGCTGTACAGTTAATTTCACCTTGAGATTGAATAATTTTTGCAATCTCATCAGCCAACTGTTCTTCCTCTTTACTCATTTCTTTATAATTTATAAACGTTTGGATATTTTCTTTAACTTGTTCTAAATTACTCATACCTGATAATACAGTTACAACATTATCTCTGCTTGCAGCCCACCTTAACCCAAATTCAGCAGGTGTGTTATTTGAGTTCTCTTTCAACTTTGCTAATGCCTTATCACTTAGGTTGACCAAACCTCCACCTCTAAGCGGCTCCATTACTGTAACAGGAATTCCTTGCTCTTGGACAATATTATATTGTTCATGTGCCTTTACTACATCCCAATCAAGATAATTTATTTGTAATTGCGCAAAATCCCACTTATAATCCTTTACCACCTCTCTTAATATTTCAGGTGTACCGTGGAAAGAAAATCCCAAGTATTTTATTTTCCCCTCTTTTTTAAGCTTTATAAGCTCGTCAACCATACGCACATCTCTGTAGGTCGCAAAAGTATTTTGATTGATATTATGACACATATAGAAATCAAAATATTCTACTTGGCACTTCTCTAACTGCTCATTAAATATTTTTCTAACATCTTCGCTGGTCTTCATTTTGTATATAGGACTCTTATCAGCTAAAATGAAATCTTCTCTTTTATATTTCTTTAAAACTTTTCCCATAACAGTTTCAGACTTACCATCTACATACATATAAGCTGTATCAAAATAATTAGCTCCACAGGTCATGCAATACTCTACCATTTTTTCAAGCTCTTGCATGTCGACATCCTTTCCTTTCATAGGAAGTCTCATACACCCTAATGCTAGTAACGGCACTGTTATATCTTTATATTTTCTTCTTACTACCTGACTCTCAGATTTAATTAATTCCTTCTTTCCGCACCCCGATAATAATGCCGTTCCACCTATTACAAGAGCAGAATTTATTATAAACTCACGTCGCTTCATTAAAACCTCCGATTTAGATATATATTTATTTTATCTTACTACTTGAGAGTTACTATCGGTCAAGAGCTTATTCAAGCTCCCAACTCTGTAGCCTTCTAAATCCATTGAAACATACAAAAATCCATATTCATAGAATTTGTTAATAATTTTTTCTCTAATATTATCTTCTATCAGTCTGCTAAATTCGTCAGGTAGAACTTCAATACGTGCAAGCCTATCTTGAATGCGAACTCTATACTGACTAAATCCTAATCCTCGTAAATATTGCTCAGCTTTTTCAATCATTATTAATTTTTTATTCGTTATTTCCTCTCTATAGGGAATACGTGATGCTAAGCAAGCAAATGAGGGCTTATTAAAAGTATTTAGATTTAGCATCTTGGATAAACTTCTTATTTCTGACTTTGTAAGTTCTACGTATTGTAGAGGACTTAAAACTCCTAACTCTTTTACAGCACGCATACCCGGTCGATAATCTTTTGTATCATCATAATTTGAAC
>CALURS010000191.1 GCA_944323215.1 Candidatus Gastranaerophilales bacterium
CGGGAATATTGACCAAATCAAAAACTGTTGAAGGGCTAATCATTGCCATTGGGTTTCTAAAAATAGAAACGAAGTTAAGTGCATATTCAACAAGTCCGATTTTTTCAATAGTTCCGTTAAAAATGGCAAATTTCATTGAGCCATTTAGAGCTAAGGTTTCATCTGTATTAATATCGATTATTCCGCTTGCTTTGCCGGTAATTTCTCGTTTTAGATTTAGAAGCGCAGATGCAACTTTATCGGAATCAATATCTTTGACCCCAAGAATAACTCTAAATAAGTTTTTTACAAGGTTGCAACGGACTTTAACGGATGAATGTCCATCAGCAAAATCAAACCTATTGGAGTCAATTTTTAATTCTCCGTCTTTAGATAAAGATGCAACGGCTTTTAAATTTCCAAATTCAATATCTTTGTATTTACCTTTATTTAGATTAAATGTGCCTTTTTTAACTTCAATAATACCGGGAACAAAGGTTTGGACATTCTCTTCAGCGATGTTCTCATCATCCAAATCTCCAGCTTCAGCAGCTTTTATAAAATTTTCTTGAGCTTTTTGTTCATCAATATTAGAAGGTGCAGGTGCTGAGACTGATGCCATTAACTTTTCTATATCAATATAGTCAAGAGATAGACTTATATCATTAACAACAACAGGAAGGAGCATTTTATTAACAATACTACCTGTTAATTTATACTCAGAGCGTTTATATTTTCCGCTTGAACTCAAATTTAGAGATCCGTTATTTGTAGTAAAACTTCCATCTCTAATAAATAGTCTTTGAGAAGGAATAAGAACTTTTTCGGCTTTTAAATAACCTTTTAAAACAGGATATTCTCCAGAATTAACGTATTCCATATTCCCGGATATTAAGCCTTTTCTAAAAACTCTTTGCCCGATAAATACGTTAAGGAATTCACTTGGTAGCGGTTTAGGAACGTCGAATCCAAAGTTTAGAATATTGCTATTGTTCATAATATCAACATTCCCGTGCAGTGTTAATATTGGTTTTATTTTTGAATCTTTATTAATTTCCTGAGCTATATAATATTTAATATTTTCAATATTTAAAATATTACCTTTTAAATGCATATTAGCAACAATAGCTCTATCGTAATTTACTGGGCTCAATGAAGCGCCTTCGATTAAAATATCGTTACCTGATGCCAGTTTTGCCATATAAATTACATCAATATTGTTGTATTTAGAATATACTTCAATACGTGTACCAGCTGGTTTGTTACCAGTCATAGTAATAGAACAACCTGCGAGTTTAGAGAGGTAATTTCTTGTAAAGTCATCTGTCATAATTGTTTGGATAACGATTTTTGTATCAACAGATTTATAATAATCAGTAACCGTACCAGTAAGAGTCAAATTATTTTTTGTATTATTTGCATAATAGCCTTTAAAATCTTCTAAGGTAATTAAATCAGGGGTAATATCAATTTTTCCGCCTGTAACATTAACAGGCATATCGGCTAATGAGCGGAGATTGAAAGATGAGTTTTTAACATTAACAATACCATTCAACCCTTTTTTATTAAGTTTGAACCCAAAATCAATGTACCCTTTTAAATTTTTGGTTTCAGCGATAATATCGCTACCATTATTTATAAACAAATTTGAACCGAGCAGATTTGCACCGTCTTCCAGATTAAAGTTTTTAGAAAACAATTTAACAGTGTACCATTTTTCAGAGGCAATAGATTTTAGATAAATTTTGGAGTTATTAAGAACAATAGGGCACTCATCAATAATCAGTTTTCGATTTTTAGTGTAAAATTTGTTATTATCACAGAAATTGATTTTCAAATCTTTACCATTTTTAGTGACGAGTGCATCAATAATAAATCTGACGTGCTTAGGGTTTTTATTCTCCTCAATTAGCATTTTGTGACCTAAGACAGTAACTTTTGCATCCTCAGACAAAGAAGCCAAAATTTTTGCTTCATTAAGATATAGCTTACCGTTAAATATGTCAAACTTAGTAGTGATAGGTTTAGATTCTTTCTTTTCCTTATTCGAATCTGATGGGATAATAGCCATTATTTTATCTACATCAGCAAAAACGTAATCAGCACCGAGCTTTTTAATAACAACGGTATTAGAAAAAATCTTTTTAAAAGAAATTTCAGATTGAAAATCTTTTAGAAGAAATAAATCTTGATTATCTTTTCGTAAAAGGACTTTATCAAGGTCAAAGACAATAGAAGAAGAGAAACCGGTTTTTAATAGAGGTTTTTCAATCGTAAGTTCTGCCCCGGTGGCTTTTAGTACTTGTTCTTCAACCCAATTAACTACTTTTTTATTAGAAACAACAACTGGAAGTATTAAGGTATAAAAAAGAACAATAATTAATAAAAGTAAAAATAAAACAGCAAAAATAGCTGCTAATAACTTCAATATAAACTTAGATTTATTACACATACAAAACCTCTCTCAGGAAAAATTATAACATAAAAAAATTTTATGATATTATAGGGATATGAAGAGAAGAATTATAGCAACATTATTATTTAGTTTAATACTAATTGGGAAAGCAGTGGCTGCGGAAGTTTCGGTCTATAGTGAGGATGGAAAATTCGGGCTAAAGGATATGAATAATAATGTAATAGTGGAGCCTGCGTATAAGAAGTTAATAATACTTGGTGACAGTTCATATATTGCACTAAAGGGTAGTAAGTACGGACTGATAAGTAATACTGGCGAGACGATATTAGATTTCAAATATAGTCATGCGGCAAGGATACTTGGGAAGTTCGTTAGATTTGGAAATTATAAGGGGTATGGCTTATATGATGAAACAGGGAAAGAGATTATCCCCCAAGAGCAAGAATCAATAGATATATTATTTGGCGGAATGTTTTTAGTAAGTAAAGATTACAAATACGGACTTACTGACTTTGACGGAAATGTAATCCTTCCGAATATTTGTGATGATATATATATGCCAAAGCCTAACATAATGAGAATAAAATATAATGGTGAATGGTATGAAATAGAACAGGTTTCAGCAAGTACATTAACCTTGCCAAAGGATATTCAAGATATAAAAACGAGTAATGAATTCAAGATAACAAAACTTGTATCTAGTCCTGGAGCGGCATCCAAGTATTCTGTTGTAACAACAACTGATTATTTTTTGAAGATATTGAGTTCTATATCCCCTGCTTATGAGGCAACAATTGATGAGTTAATGTTGTCACAGGGAGCGGAGGCTGTATCAATCTTTATGAAAGTTAGTTGGCTGCCGAAGTTTCCATTTGTGTATGCAAAGAATTATTATAAAACATTTATGAACCCGAATAACGGCCCATTATCTGGGGTAAAAGAGAGTATCAAGCGGGATTTGAAATAGTAGCTTATGATAAAACAAAACGGTGTTTATAGGCATTATAAGGGTAATTTATACAGGGTAATCGGGATTGGTAAGCATTCTGAGAATTTAGAAGAAATGGTAATTTATCAAAGCCTTGATAATAATGCAATCTGGGTAAGGCCTTTATATATGTGGGAAGAAGAAATTAATCCAAGCGGAGAAAAGCGTTTTACTTTAGTAGAGGAGTAGTTTAATGATAACAAGAGAAGTAAACGAGTGGATGAGGAAGGTTGAGCAGGGATGCTATTCTTACGATACAGCAATGGAAGAGTTTAAGCGTTTGTCCAAATATTTAACAAGAGAGGAAGTTAAACAGGTTTTATCAAAACTAAAAAATGCTTTGTAGTATATTTACAAAGCATTTT
>CALURS010000192.1 GCA_944323215.1 Candidatus Gastranaerophilales bacterium
AATCATTAAAAAACCTTTCGTTACAAAAAGAAATAAGACAGAAGTATAAGGAGATTGAAAATATGAATGAAAGCGCTTTGTGCTCAAAAACTCATGAATATGTTCTTGAACTTCAAAATAACCAATATGAAGTCGGAATTACTGATTATGCTATAGAACAACTTGGTGATATTGTTTTTGTTGAATTACCGGAAGTTGGGGCTGTTTTTGAAAAAAATGAAGTTTTTGCGACCATTGAATCTGTTAAAGCTGCTTCTGAGGTTTACATGCCAATCAGTGGTAAAGTTATTGAAATTAATGAATCGATCGTTGATTCGCCGGAAAGTTTGAATGATGAATCGGTTGAAGATAAATGGTTTATAAAAATTGAATCTGAAGCAGATCAAGTTGAATTTGCGGATTTATTAGATTACTCTGATTACAAAGAAGAAATAGAATAGGATGATATGGATAATTTTTTAGCACATAGTGATGATACTAGAAAGCAAATGCTTGCTGACGTTAATTGTAGATCTGTTGATGACTTATTTAAACAGATACCAAATATTATAAAAGACTTTAAGCTTGCAGAGCCTTTAAGTGAACTTGAGGCACAGAAAACAATAAAGAATATGGCTCATAAGAATAACGTTGGATATACGTCTTTTCTCGGGGCAGGTGTGTATAATAAATTTGTTCCTGCTGCCGTCAACTATGTTGCTGAAAGATTTGAATTTTTAACAGCATATACTCCATATCAGCCGGAAATTTCTCAAGGAACATTGCAAATTATATATGAATTTCAATCAATGATTTGCAGGCTGACTGGCATGGATATAGCAAATGCTTCCATGTATGATGTATCTACTGCTGCAGCCGAAGCTATTTTAATGAGTATGCGGATAACGAAGAAACATAAAGTTCTTGTATCAAACAGAATAAATCCTCAATATAAAGAGGTTATCAAAACGTATGTTTGGGCAGGAAATTTTGATATAGATTGGTTTGATACTTTGCCGGATGAGCTTTCCGAGTATTCAGCGGTTGTATATCAAAATCCTGATTATTATGGAGAAATTGTAGAGATAAAACCTGCGGATACTTTGGTAATTGTGATTCAAGATATCGCGGCTTTATCAATTTTAGAGCCGCCGAAGAATGCAGATATAGTAGTAGGTGATGTACAACCTGCGGGTATTCCTGTTTGGTTTGGAGGACCGCACGCAGGGTATATGGCTTGTCGTGAGAAATATATGCGTCAACTTCCCGGCAGGCTGGTTGGTAGAACGGTTGATAAAGATGGTAATCAAGCATTTACTCTTACTATTCAGACTCGTGAGCAACATATAAAACGTGAAAAAGCCACCAGTAATATTTGCTCCAATCAATCACTTATAGCTCTTATGGCAACCTTATACTTCTCTTTAATGGGAGAAAATGGCTTTAAACAAGCAGGTTTACTTTCTGCTAAAAGAGCGCATCTTTTGTCTGATAAATTAAATGATATTGGAATTAAAACTCTTAATAAGGATTTCTTTGATGAGTTTGTTATTGAGGTTAAGGATGCAAATGAAACTCTTAAACTCCTTAAAGCTAATAATATTATTGGCGGACTTAAGCTTTCTGATACGCAAATTCTAGTTTGTGCAACAGAAATGAATTCAATTGAAGATATTAATAAATATGTTAATTGTTTATAAAAATTAAACTACATTTCTATTTTACAAACGCTAGAGTCGCCTAAATACTTATTCCAAACCTTTATAACTGGGCTTTGTTGAGCTTGTTCTAATGTCATGTTTTGATATTTTTGCGGATTCTTAAGAGCATTTTGTGCTTCTGTTTCCATTGTTGTATAAATTTCTTTTAACTGGTCTAATTTAAAGTCGCAATTAACTTTTGACTTAAAGCCAATTTCTTTAAATTCAACAATTTCTTGATATTTACAGGTGTATCCATCCCATCCTATAATGCTTTTAGTCACTTTTGACGTAACGCCGTCTACGTTAATTTCATCAACACTTTTGAATTCGGAGCAATTCTTTAATGCTGATATAAATTCTGCCGTATTGTCTGTTACGTTTTTATTTTGCGCGTATGCTATACTGCCGATAATTATTATTGAAACTACAAAATATAGAATTTTTTTATTCATGATTTGCGACCTTCAATCTTGTCATAGCTCTTGCCAATGCCATTTCAGCCCTTGTAAGATTCATTTGAGCTTCATGTTTGGATAAACGTTCTTCAGCTCTTGCTTTTGCTTCTTTGGCTCGTTGAATATCGATATCGGCTTCTGATTCGCAAGCATTTGTCAGTATTATAGCCTTATCGTTGCTAAACTGAAAAACACCGCCCATTGTCGCATAGAAATAAGTTTCGGAGTCTTTTGTTACCTTTGTTACCCCGATTGCAAGAGGTGTTGTTATTGGTTGTCTGTTTGGAAGTATTCCAAGAACTCCTTCAGTCCCGGTTATTTCTAACTCGTCAACTGAGCCATCATATATAATTTTATTATGCGTTATAATTTTAAGATTCATAGATTATCCTTGAAGTGTTTTTGCTTTTTCTACGGCTTCTTCTATAGTTCCTACCATGTAGAACGCTTGTTCCGGTAAGTTATCGTGTTTGCCTTCAATGATTTCTTTGAAACCTTTTATCGTGTCTTCAAGTTTAACATACTTACCGTTTATTCCTGAGAACTGCTCTGCTACGAAGAAAGGTTGTGATAAAAATCTTTGAATTTTTCTTGCACGGTTAACAGTGCATTTGTCTTCGTCAGAAAGTTCATCCATACCTAGAATAGCAATAATATCTTGAAGTTCTTTATATTTTTGAAGAATTTCAAGAACTTTTCTTGTCGTTTCATAATGCTCTTCACCTATAATATCAGGAGTAAGGGCTCTTGAACTTGAAGCAAGTGGATCAACTGCCGGATAAATTCCCAAAGATGCAATTTGTCTTGAAAGTACTGTAGATGCATCCAAGTGAGAGAATGTTGTAGCCGGAGCAGGGTCTGTTAAGTCATCTGCTGGTACATAAATTGCTTGTACTGAAGTAATTGAGCCATCTTTTGTAGATGTAATACGTTCTTGTAATTCACCCATTTCTGTTGCCAGCGTTGGTTGGTAGCCTACAGCTGACGGCATTCTTCCTAGCAAGGCTGATACTTCTGAACCTGCTTGAGTAAATCTGAAAATATTATCAATAAATAATAGTACATCTTGTTTTGAAAAATCACGGAAGTATTCTGCAGCGGTAAGAGCTGAAAGACCGACTCTCATTCTTGCTCCAGGTGGTTCATTCATTTGCCCGTAGATTAATGCAACCTTATCAATTACGTTAGACTCTTTCATTTCGTTCCAAAGGTCATTACCTTCACGAGTTCTTTCACCAACACCGCCAAAGACTGAAACGCCTGAGTGTTCCATTGCAATGTTATGAATAAGTTCCATAATTAATACGGTTTTACCAACACCGGCACCACCGAACAAACCAATTTTACCGCCTTTTTGATATGGTTGTAGTAAATCGATAGCTTTTATGCCTGTTTCAAGTATTTCAATATCGGTATTTTGTTCAATCAATGAAGGAGAAGGTCTATGTATAGGTAAGTATTCATCAGTATTTATTGGTCCCATATTGTCTACAGGGTCACCTGTTACATTTAAAATTCTTCCTAATATATTTTTCCCGACTGGTATTTTAATTGGTTCGCCTGTGTTTACTACCTTCATGCCTCTTTTTAAACCATCGGTT
>CALURS010000193.1 GCA_944323215.1 Candidatus Gastranaerophilales bacterium
GCATTATATCAATAATTCTTGATATGTTTGCTCTATCTTTAAACAAAATTTCTGCAAGCTGTCTTTGATACATAATTTCATCATTTTCAATCAGCAGTGACAGTATCACATACTGATCCGGCGTAATACCAAACTGATTTTCAGTAAAAGTCTGCGTTGAAAAACCTCTTATAAGTGTACCTGTTATATATATTAATGAACCGATTCTGCCCTTTAAATATTCTCTGTACATTTTTTCCTTGTTTACTTTATAATATTCTTGTGATGTAATTATAGCACAAGAAAAATTCTGAGGTTGAATATAATGAAAAAATTTTTTATAATTGCCCTGTTAATAACTGCTGCCATACAATTTCCGGCTTTTGCAAAAACTTCACAACCTGTAATGGCAAACCATATTGAATATATAAATTTGTCATGGTGGGAAAAATATAAAGATGAATATTTAACAAAAAATCTTCTAAAACTTTATGAGAATAACTATGACCTTAAAAATGCTGCATTAAAGGTTAAAGAAAATGAACAGGCAGTAAAAATCCAGTTTGCGAATGAACTGCCGCAAATCGGATTATCCGGACAATTATACAGAGATATGAGATCATCAATGCAGCAGTTTGGAAGTATGCAAATTCCGAGTTATGCACAATATAACTATTATCTTCCGATTACTGCCAGCTATGAAGTTGATATTTGGGGAACTAACAGACTCAGAACCAAAAGCATGAAACAACAGCTTGAAATCGTAAAACAGGCAGAACGCGCAACTTATATTGCTCTTGCATCTGACTTTGCTGCTGATTATTTTAACCTTATAAGAGCGGATGAGTTTTTGAAAATCCAAAATGAACTTATAAAAACACAGGAAGAAATCGTTTCAAAAGTCAAAGACAAATACGATATAGGTTTGTGTACAATAAATGATTTGCTTTCGGAACAAAGACTTCTAACCACACTAAAAGAAGAGCGCAACCGCCATCTCAAAACCCGTGATGTTTTGATAGATACTATGAGAGTTTATTTGGCAAATTCTTCTGAAAATATAGAAAGAAACAGTTACAACAATGTTGTGCTTTTAACAGGAATTCCGCCAGAATTCAGCACATCCGTTGTCGAAAATCGCCCTGATTTCCTTCAGGAAGAAGCAAATATTAAACGTATAGGCTTTGATGTAAAGGTCGCAAGACGAGAATTTCTACCAAAATTTATAATTTTCGGACAAATTGGTTTAAACGCATACCATCTTGATACCCTGTTTAATTCTGCTTCACAAATGTTTAGTGCAGGAGTTTTGCCATCCATTGATTTATTCTCAGGCGGGAGAAAAATTGCGATGTTAAAGTTGAAAAAATTCCAGTATGAAGAAGCCCTGAATGATTATCAAAAGGCAATTTTGACAGGCATCAAAGATATAAATTCAGGACTTGTTGAATACAAAGAGGCTCAGGAGAACTACAAGGAAAGTTCAGATCGCTTAAAAATGCAAAATCAAACATATTCACTTGCCAGAGATAAACAAGAAATAGGATCAGCAAGCGACTTGGATTTATTATATGCAAAAGAAGCTTATTTGATGGTAAGAAAAGATGAGGTTTCAAATAAAATTAATTCATTAATTTCAACTATAGGTTTGTTTAAAGCCGCAGGCGGTGTGGATTTGTATAAAATTAATGAAAATATTTAATTGATAAAAATGAAATTTCACTGCTTCTATGCAAAACTATAACAACTGAAATATGGCATTTTTTGTAAATCAAACACAAACTTCTTGCTTTTTAAACTGCATTTCATAAAGGGATTTGTATTGCCCGTTTTCAATTGCCATAAGTTCATCATGCTTGCCGAGCTCTACTAATCTACCCTCATTTATAACCGCAATTCTGTCGGCATTTTTAATAGTTGAAAGTCTGTGAGCGATGACAAATACTGTTTTATCTTTCATAAGATTGTCAATAGCTTTTTGGACAATTGCTTCCGACTTATTATCCAACGCGGATGTTGCCTCATCAAGGATTACAATTGGAGCATCTTTAATAAATGCCCTTGCTATTGCAACCCTCTGTTTTTGACCGCCTGATAATAAAATACCTCTTTCTCCGATTTGTGTATTTAAGCCATCTTTCAAACTGGATACAAATTCATCCAAATATGCAGTTTTCACAGCTTTCTCTATTTCTGCGTCAGATGCATCCAATTTACCCAACAATATATTCTCTTTAATTGTTCCGGAAAATAAAAAGTTATCTTGAAAAACCACGGCTATTAAGGAGCGGAGAGATTTTAATGTCAAATCTTTAATATCAATTCCATCAATTGTAATTGAACCGGATTTGATATCATAAAATCGCGGAATTAGATTAACCAATGTACTTTTTCCTCCGCCGGAATTGCCGACTAATGCGATAGTTTCGCCCTTTTTTACAACAAGATTGATATCTTTTAGTACAGGCTTATCTTTTACATAACTAAAATTAACATTATTGAAAACAATACAATCCTTTAAGTCTGAAATCTCAACTGCATCTTGTTTTTCTGCGATTGCAGGTTTTCTATTTAGCATTTCAAATACACGTTCAATAGCCATAAAAGAGAATTGGACAGCATTAAAATTATTCCCGATATTTTTAACAGGAGTGTATAACATTATTAAAGCTGTTATAAATGAAACAAAATTTCCGCTTGTAATTTGTTTTGTTAAAATAAGGTGTGAGCCATAACCTATTGCCAAACCTATTCCAACAGAAACAATTACGTGCATCATTGGAGATAACCAGGAAGTTCTCTGTATCATTTTAATTTTTAATCGGAATATATCAGAGAGAATTTTTCGAAATTTATTTTCTTGATAATCTTTAAGATTGTAAGCTATTACAGTTTTATTCCCTGCATAACTTTCATTATATGCTGTTATGATAGTTGAGCTTACAGAAACAGATTTGTCCATAACGTTTTTAATTCTTTTTCTTATATTTGCAAGCGGTAAAAAAGCTCCGCTTAATATGACAACTGCAATTAATGCGAGCTGCCATGAGTTATAAAACAATACGCAAATTAAAGATATTGATGAAAATAATCTGGAAACAAATGTTTTTAGATTATCTAATAAACCGTTGCATGCAGTATCAGCATCATTATTAAATCTGAAAACAATATCTCCTGATTTACACCTGTCAAAAAAAGCTGTAGGGAATGTCTGCATTTTCTTATATAAAGTCATTTTTAAATCATTGGTAATTTTTCCTCCGACCCATGTATTTAAATAGGTTGCCATATAATTTAAAAATCCCTGCAGCATAGTAAAAGCTACAATTCCAAACGGGATATACCATGGGGATTCTATTGTTTTTTCAACCATAACCAAATCCATATATGGTTTTAACGACAGAGCAATAACTGCATCCAAAGACCCTATCGGGATACATATTAAAACAGCCATTAATGCCCTGAACCAGTATGGTTTTACATAGGGTAAAATCCGAGAATAATTTATGTATGCCTGTGTATTTTTTATTTTATTAATAATTGACTTCATCTGTTGTCCTTAGCTTTTTATTTAAACTGTGGGGTTTATCAATATTAACTGCATGTAATGCCTTTTTTTATACGTCTAGCGCTTTTTATTTTTTCGTGATATAGTTTTTGTTTTTTTCTATATCTGCTTCGTGTGCTGCCGAATACAAAGTTCTTCAGTATTTTGTATTTAATATAGCGTCTGTAATTTTTGTTATAATTTAAGATATT
>CALURS010000194.1 GCA_944323215.1 Candidatus Gastranaerophilales bacterium
TATGACAGATATCATATCAGTTGAACAATAAATAAACAGAAAGGAGAAACGTTTATGTTAAATCAATTTCAAGCTTATTTAGTTCAAAGAGGATATAAAGAATTTTCGATTAATGGCAATCCATCAACGGCTATTGACTATGCTTGGAGAGTTGCCAAAGTATGTGAAAAAGAAAATTATACAGCAAAGCAATTAGCTGACAACATCAACACTATTTTAGAACAATATGGTCATCGTGGTGATAAATGGACAATTGGTCGTAGAAGCCATGAGTCCTACATAAACTCTCTTAAACAGTTTAGAAAGTTTGTGTTAGTTCAACGTTTTGGAGGCGCCAATGCCTAAATATCCAGATATTAAAGTCCAATTGATTGGTCAAGATTCAAATGCATTTAACATTCTTGGAATATGCAGACGGGCTATGATAAAAAACAGATTGCCACAGTCCGAAATAGACACCTTTATGCAAGAGGCAACTTCCGGTTCTTATGATGATTTATTAGCAACTTGTATGGATTGGTTTAATGTGGAGTAAAATACGTCAATGAATACAGAAAAAATAAAACTATTAAATGAGATGTTTCGCAAAACATTTGTTGGTGGACAAGTTATGCTAACAACCGGTATCAGAGCAAAATCCGAAGAAGACCAAGCCGAAATATTGCAAAAAGTCCGTTCCTTTAATGAATTTACAAAAGCAAATGATCCATATGGTGAGCATGATTATGGAAGATTTTCTCACAATGGCGAAGATATTATGTTTAAAATAGACTATTACAATAAAACTTATGACAGAATGTCTGATGATCCAAGCAATCCTGATATTACAAATAGAGTTATGACAATCATGTGTGCTGATGAGTATTAATTACAATATAAAAGTATTTATTTGTATTGACAAATGATTTTGATTGTATTATACTTATAGTATAAGAATAGGAGGTTTATCATGAATACAGTTATTCAAACACGCATAGATCAACAAACAAAGAAAAGAGCGGAAGTTATTTTCAATCAGCTTGGATTGTCTTTAAGTGATGCTATTCGTATGTTTTTAAGTCAATCTATTATTAATCGTGGCTTACCATTTCAACCTAAGCTTGGTAAAGAGTTATCAGAAGAAACTATTCAAGCTATTCGAGAAGTTGAAGCCGGTATTCATAGTAAAAAGTTTCATTTTGTTCAAGATATGATTGATGACTTGGAGTCATAGATGTTAGATATTGTTTACTCAAAGCAATTCAAAAAGGATTATAAGAAAATCCAAAATAATGCAAAACTTAAACAAGCTCTTATTGACGTATTAAATCAATTATGTCAAGAAAGAAGTTTACCTGCTAAATATAAAGAACATTCTTTAATTGGTGAATATATCGGCTATACGGAATGTCATATTAAACCTGATCTATTGTTAATTTACCGCATTAAGGATGATGAATTGATTTTGTATGTTTTACGTGTAGGTTCTCATTCTGAATTATTTAAATAAAATAGTTTAAACCTCTGCTTTTTTGACAGAGGTTGCTTTTTATCTCAAAATAAAAAACTCATATAAATCGCCATACAACAACATTTCCATTTCGGTATAGCCTTATAAGCCTAAGTCATAATTTGCTTGCGTATGGAGATTTGGGATAGCTTTATGCTTGTGTTATGCTTTTGATACCGAAAGATCTGACCACCATTTTCAGATAAAACAAATAGAGGCGGCCCCCGATATTTAAAGGCTATTTTTTGAGGGTTACCTTCGGTCCCCCTGCCATATATGAGAATATTACCTCTTATATAACAGAAAACTTTAAAGGATTTATAAAAACTTCTAGATTTAAAGTACTTTAAACTATATACAGAACTAAAAATATATAGATAAAACTTAAAATACAGAAAATTAAATTAACTAATTTCTATAACAAAGGATAAATAGATTTTAAAAAAATCTTAAAATATACAAATTAAATTATTTTAAATAAAAAGATATTCAATTAAAAATCAGCTAATAATCTGCTATCTTATAACTTTATTTCTGATTTAATATTTTTCTTTTTATATTCTTTTATTTCTGAATATCTTATTATCTAAATTTATTTCTTACTATATTTTTAGATAATTTTATTTCTATATTTCTATATTACTGTATATCTATATTTATATATAAGAAACGAACAGCAAAACGAACAGCGTCGTAAACAAAAAGTGTATATATTATCGGAAATGGAAAATTATTTTTTTCAATGCTCTTTTTTTTAAGTTCTAAAAATTGTAATCGATTAACAATTTAAAAAAGGAGTTCAAAATGGTTACAATTATAAATCATTCAGCATATCATGCAAGAGCAATAAAAATGTTTGATGCTAAAACAGGAAAGCCCGGTTATGATTTTTCATATCCGATATTAAATACTGTAGATATAGGCAATTTATTGATTATGGGAGGTTCAATCTCAATTCAAATTGAGCGAATGGGTGAAACAAGCTGGTCTTTTGATAAAGAAAAATCCCAACTGACAATTCAAAAAAATGATAAAACAGAAAAGCATTATATTGATGATGTTGTATCTTTATGCCAAAAAATGGCCGAACATTATGAAGTAAATCGGGATAGATTATATGAATTAAATATGTCAACCGCTCAAAAGAAAAGCCGTTCACAAAAGGGAAATAAAAACGCTGTTAAAAAAGAAACAGCAACTACTGTCATTTCAAAAGCAAAACCTTTACAAAAAGAAGAAAATACACTATTTGAAGATGAAACAGAAGAAGAAGATGATGATGATTGTGACAGCTATTGTTATGATAAAAAAAGAACTCAGTTAACATTAGAAGATATCTTAAAACGAAAAAAAGATCGCCCAAAAGTACCTGAAGATTTTCTCCCATTCCATAAATTTAAAGGAAGTAAAGAAGATTATTTAAAATACGTAAAAAATGAAAAGAGAGAATGGCTTCCGCACTTATATGAGCTTGAGTATTACGATGGCTTTCAATTAAATATTTTTGATAAAGAGGATATCCCAGAATATATATTAAAAGATCATCCATCTTGGTTTACATATCGTGATTATAAACTAAAAACACGTTATGGCGAGACATTGGTAATCAAGAGACCCTTTGGTTTTTAAATCGATATTAAAAAAAAGAACCTCTGCTTTTTTAGCAGAGGTTCATATTTTATCGATTAGAAAAGATTCGATTTACCAAGTTGGGAAGTAGGGCTTCCCCGCACAATTCACGCAAGAATTTATCATTTTTTCTTGCCCATGCAGGAATTGCATCCGTATAACGCTTGTCAATTCCGGTTAAAGCAAAAATCTCAGCCACAGAAAAATATCTTGCATTGTCATAAGTCCCATCCGGCTGTAAATTTCCGGGATGAAGAGTCCAATCACCACATAAAGAATCACTTCCTTGTATAATAGTGTGTGCTGGTTTATCCCAGTCATTCCGTCCTGCTACACCAGTATGCGAACCTTGACACAAGCTACCATCAATATTGACAAACTTATACGGTGGTGGATTGTTGATAGCTGCACATCCAGTCGCTGTATGTCTTATACATTCTGCTTGTAATGGATTGATATAGCCAATCCGATGGAATTCTTCATCAGGATCGAATTGACCTGATTCGAGCGTCTTATACTTTCCATATCCAATAGCATCACGAACGGTCAAAACTTTTTCATCTGGTGCTGGGAATTCCCATCGCTTATTGCGTTGCGTGAGGATAATTCCACG
>CALURS010000195.1 GCA_944323215.1 Candidatus Gastranaerophilales bacterium
CCTTGTCTCCGAATGGAAAAGATGGGAGGACGCGGTGAAGAAGGACCTTCCGGACTCGCAGAGGGAAATACTCGAGAAAGAATGATTGACAATCTTAAAAACAATGAATACTTCATTAAACATTATCTTAAAGAATTTGGAATTAAAGCAGAAATTGTCTATAAACCAGCGGAATATTCAAATACTATATATTTGAAAGAAGACGTTAAAAATTTTTTACTCAAAGATTACTCATTTGAAGAGTTGATGAATAGTGATAAAGTTCAGCAAGAATTACAAAATGCTGTAGATAAAGCTAAAGAAAAAGAGACACGTGAGTTCAAGAAAAATATACTACAACATTCGTATGAGAAACTAATTAGAAGTTTGGATGATGCCCGTAATGAAAAATTTATTTATGATATTTTAGAAAAAGACTATAATAACGACAAACTTATTGCTCAAGGGAAAGCAGAACAAGTAGTTGATGCCTACGAAACAGAAAGAAAAACAAAAGAAAAACTTAATGGCGACAAACAATTTAACGATTATGCAAAAAGTTCTGTAGACAAAGTATTAGATAAGAAATATTTAAGAAACAATAAAGATTACTATACAAATAGTGGTAACCCACGTAGTTTTGAAGCATTACACGATGATTATACAGCAGAAAATGCTGTCCGCATTATGAAAGAACAGGGTGGAAAAAACAGCGAGGGCGGTAATGTCTTTGGTTTTGGTATAGGAGAGATAAGAGCTGCTTTAAGCAAAATATATTATAGCATAGAAGAAATGCATCAAGATGAGTATAGATTACAAACAATAACAGATGAAAGTTCTAAACTATACGAAGAATGCAACGATGATTTGCATAATATTGCAAGCGGTTTGTCTGAAAGAATAAAAACTGGCAATTTTTTGGAAGAACACGATATTGCTCTTAATGCAATTTTCGATGTTATATCAAAAACAAAGACCAATGAACAAGCAAAGAGACTTATAAAAAGAGATTATAGGCTTGATATAACAGATACGGAAATTACTGACATAAGAAAACTTGCTGATAAAGTTGCAGAATTGCCAGTAAAATATTTTGAAGCCAAACCAGAGCGAGTAGTAAATTTTAATGAGATTGTTAAGGCGTTTGTTCCCATCAATACCAATAAAAGAATTTTGGACTTTTTAAGGGAACAGGGAATAGATGTTCAAATCTATAGCGAAAGCACTCCAACAAGAGCAGAGCTGATAAAAACTTTATCTGACGATATACGTTTTGCTTTACAGACCAACGAAAATGAAGATAGTAGGGCGATAGGAGGACTTTCAAGAGGGCAAAGAGCTAAATTTGTTGCAAATAATACTCACTTAAAAGTATATTCAAAGGCGGAAGCGGCTGAAGTTATCAATAGCATTATTGATGAAAGGCTTGTTCTTGAAGATAAATATGGCTCATTGAGCGGAAAAAGTAAGGCAGAAGTTGTTGATATGCTGTTTAGGCAATTAAACTCTGCAAAAGACGGATATAGAGGCACTGTTGCATTAAATATTGCAGATTACCTTATCGAAAACACTGTTCTTAATGATATGTATGTATACGACAATGCTGATGCTATGACAGAATTGACGATTTTGCGTAGTTATATGCATAAAGTTGATCTTAAAAGCATTTGGGGAGAAGTCCAGCATAAGTTTGATGACAAAAGAAGCAGTATAGCACTTGTTTGGGGAGCAAAAGAGGGTGGAATGAGCCCTGATGTTATAGCTCAAGAATTAAATGAGAGAGGAATACAAATTGAGGCTATAAATGAAGCTGATTGTTTCTTTGAAATGATTGAAAAATACGATTCTTTGCGTAAAGATGTTAATCAAAAAGCCAAGGAAGTTATGCTTAGAGATTATGGTAGTGAAGAACAAATTGAAACATTGAGGCAGCAAATTGCAAAAGATATTCTTTTAGCATACGATCAGAAAGGCTCTCAGTCTAAATATGGCAAGCTTGTTGAGAAATATACTGCTCAAATAGAAAACTTAAGACGCCAAGTAAAAGAAACACGTCAGAAAAATATTCTTATGAATAATATTGTTGATAGGGCTCAAAAGTTAAAAGATTTAAAGCTTGGAACATTTTTAAATGCTACACAATATAAAAACGATATTTTTAAAAATTCTATTGAGCGTTTAGCAAATATAAAATACAGAGGTAATTTTAATGCAACGGGAACTCGCAGAATAATGTCGGAGTTAAGGCAGTGGTATACAAAGGATAACCCTGTTCTTGCAGACAACTTTAATGAAGATATTGCTTATATGATTGACTCTTTATCTCAAGGGAATAATAATTATTCTACTGAAGAGCTTGGTATGCTTAGAAATGTTATGTCTTATTTTATAAATTTTGTTGAAAATTACAATAAAGTTTATAAGCAAGGAAAATGGATAGATGCAATTCCTGAAGCTGAGAGATATATCGAAGTCTTGCACAGAAATAAAGATGTAAAACTTGGAATATTTAATCGTCTTACGAGCAGCACTTATTATCAGACGTTTGGCGATCCTATGGCGGTTGCAAGGCGAATGGATATGTATGAAAACGGTTTTTATACCGAAATGATGTCAGAGCTTAGAGATGCAGCTGTAGATGCTGAAATTGCAGAAATGGAAGTTAAAACTCCTTATAAAAACTTCTTAGACACGCATAAAAGGTATTTAAGAGAGATTGAAAATACTTTAGTTACTTATCAGGGAGTAGAAATACCTAAAGCACATTTGATAAGCTTATATATGACACTTAAACGTGAACAAGCACAGGCAGGCTTGGCTCAAAATGGTTTTTCTTTTATAGATAACAAAAGGAGAAAGGTAAGAGTCAATGGGTTTGCTCCTGACGTTACAACTGATGCAGAATTGCTTACAAGCGTTGTTGAAGAGCAGGCTAAAATTGATAAGTTGTTGTCGAATACAGATAGAGAATATATCGCAATATTGGAAGCGGGATATAATCAAGAAGCAAAGAAATTAAAGGCAGATAGAGATATGCAAAGGTTTGGTTTCACAAATGCAACCGAAGACTATTATTATCCTATTCGCAGAGGCAATATTGCACGTAATATTGATACGTCTGATATAGCGTCAGAATTAGACAGAGTGAGCAATGCCTCTTTTAACAAAGACACTGTAAGGGGTGCAAAACAAGAACTCTATATTGAGTCTGCAGACGTGGTATATAACAGACATATTAAGGCAGTAACAAAATATGCTTATCTCTCTCCAGCAATTGAGAACTATAACAGATTGTATAATGTAGACATCTCAGGGAATAGAAACAAGCCAGTAAGCGTGGCAACAGAAAGTGCAAATACTTGGGATAGAGGAAATAAATACTTTAGCAAGCTTATATCCGACATTCAAGGAATACCATCAAGCTCAAGCGAGGGAATGAAATTACTTGGGTTTATAAGAGGAAGTTATGCTAAGTTTCAATTGGGAGCGAATCCAAAGACTTGGGTAACACAATTATCATCATTATTTGCATCAACAAGCATCTTAGATACAAATAGCGTGATTAGAGGTTTAACTATATCAGGAAAAGATGTTGACACGTATTGCTCTCTTGCAAAACTGAGAAATGCTGATAATACTGCAGCAATGGCACAAGGCTTATTGGATAAAGTAGGTAAGGTTTCAAATGCTTTAATGGCTCCTATTGGGAAAATGGATAGGTTTGTTATTAGAAAGTTGTTTGGAG
>CALURS010000196.1 GCA_944323215.1 Candidatus Gastranaerophilales bacterium
AATGTCACGAAACAGCAATCCAAAATCAATCAAACCTTTATCTTCTCTACTAAATTTTCCGCCTCGCTTATCTACGAGAGAAGAGTATGACTGTTCGGTCCCTAACTGCATAAGTGTCGATTGAAGCATTACATCAACCGAGTTACGTTCATACTTATCTTGGTAATTATTTTGAATTCTGGCACGTAATATTGCTTCCTTATCGGGTTTTAAGGTTAACACTGCCTGCTTTATCCCTTTTAGCTCATAAGGGACCTCAAATGCATTCAATAACCAGACTGCATCAACTGTATTTTTAGATAATTGCTCTAAATCCACTGTTTTCTTTATTTCCATTTTAGGAGATGTAAGTCCTTCTGCAAAGCGACTGAATTCCGCCGGATGTCGATGCGCCAAGTTAAATTCTACACTTGCTGCTACACAACATCCGGAATACATTTCTTCTAACTCGGTTTCTTTTAGCATTCGGTCTCTCAAGTCTGTTGAATTTCCTGTCATATAATCTATTACTTTTGGTTTTATTATTTCCGGAATATCTCCAAACTTTTGGGTTATTTGACTTGGATTAACAACTGTCTCCAATACATCTGATGCTATTTTATCAGCATCTAAACCTTTTACTCTTGGAGTTGTTATTATTTTATGCAAATTATCTAATACTGTACTTCTATCCTCTGCATCATTCCTTAACAAAACGCCACTACTTAATGCCAAATGTAAAAGTTTTTTATCTTTTCTTGATAAAACTGATGATACCTCATTATACTTTACAGACTCCTCAGGAGTAAGTGTTGTCCTGATATTTGCAAACTGAACAGCAGCACCAAAGTTCAGAGACCTTATTTCCTTTTTATTCGCTTTTAACGACGTTTCCTTTTCAACATCTAAATTTTCACCAACAGCTTTTATTCCTGTGGCATTTGGTTTAAAATATGAATTAACAGTATTTATTTGCACACTTACCATATATATATTAAAACCATTAAAATACAAAATTTGCTTTACTAAAGTTCATTATTAAGAAAGTTTAAGATGAAATATAAACCACTTACAAATCAACAAATAATAATTTCCATTGATAGGCTAACACGCTTTAAATACACTGAAGACAAGTATCTTAGGGTCTTTAAAGATATCATAATTTCTAATCTTATAAATCCAATAATCAAAAAATCAGAATTAGATTTAATGGATTATGAGGAGATAAAAAATATAGCAGAAACAATTTTTAATTCTTCTCTGCCGCAATCAGACGGAGATTATACAATAAATTTCAGGTTACAAGAGAACGAAAATAATATATACAAACTTTCTGATGATACTCAAAAATTGCTTAAGAATAAATTAAATTACAAATCAGCGCTCAAAATCCAAGAAATAAATAAACCAATTAACTTGAGATGGCTAAAGCACTTATCAGAAAACCTTTCCTTGACAGATATAAGGAAAAAGTATTCCACCAGATTTCCTCTCTCAAAAGTTATTCTTGCAGAAGGAATAACTGAAGAAATTTTGCTTCCTAAATTTGGCAGACTGCTTGGTTATAATTTTGATGAAGAAGGAATACAAGTTATTGGTGCAGGAGGTAAAAATCAAGTCGTAAAAACCTATTATAAATTAGCCGAAGAACTTAAAATCCCAATTTTCATATTACTTGATAATGATGCAAACGATAATCTAAATCAAATTGAACCCAAATTACGACAAATAGACTGTGTACACCTAATTTCAAGTGGAGAATTTGAAGATTTACTTCCCCAAAATCTTATTCTTAAAACAATTAATTATGAATTACAAAATTTTGCAACAATAACAGAAAATGAGTTCAACCCTGAACTATCTGCCGTTGCTAACTTGGTAGAAATATTCCGGCTAAAAGGATTACACGAGTTTAAAAAAGCAGATTTTGCTCAAAAAGTTGAAGAAAATTTATTCGATGAAAATGATGTTTCTGATGAAATAAGAACAATTTTTAAAGAACTTTGTGCTCAACCAAAAAAAATTAGCACATTATAAGCCAAATAAATCTTTTTATGAATTTAGCAAAATATATAGAAATAATACAGAAAATAATATCGTAAATAATTTTCACACCACTTTGAGAAGCTATCCAACCCGTTATCATATCAAAAGACGTATTAAAAAGTGTAGAAATGAATAACATATAAAAAACACCTAATATATGGATTGTTAAAACACCTATTATGACTGCTTTAAGTACGTTTAGGAAACCTATATTGTGTTTGATAATAGTAGCGGTAATAAAGGTAGCAGGGATATATGCCAAAATATATCCAAAACCATATTCAGAAATATAATGAATTCCCCCGCCCATACCAAAAATAGGTAAACCGCATAAACCTATAATGATATATAAAATAATTGTTAATAGTCCAAATTTCCTATCTAATAGTGCAATCACAAAGAAGACAGCGGGAAGTTGAGGTATATAAAAATAGCAAGATGTATCAACAAGATAGTTACTTAACGAGAACCCATCGGCTTGATTTTTTAAAGAGAATATATCCAAAATCGGAAGCTGAGTAAAGGTTGACATTATAATTAACAAAATACAAAAAACTACTAAGACAATAGTTCCTATTGTAAACCTGACCGGCTCACCCGAATATTTAAAACTTTCTATTTCCGGAGTAATTCTTTTAATCATCTATATCAATACTCTCTTTTAACTTTAAAACGTTATCATTATATTTGCTTTTAAATTTATCCCAAAAAATATTTTCTGTCCACATAATAAGAGCATTTTCGTTATTATCCTGATAGTACCCTTTTCGTACACCAAAAGACTGAAATCCATATTTTTCATACATTGAAATTGCAGGAACATTACTTTCCCTAACTTCTAAAGTCAAATATTTAACTTTTTGATTATAACACTCATCCAAGATTGATTTTAACAGTGTTTCTCCAATATGTTTACGTTTAAAATCTGTAGAGACAGCAATAGTAGTAATGTGTGCTTCATCAATAATACTCCAAAAGCCTGCAAATCCTACTATATCATTATTTAATATTGCCACATAATATTTAGCCAATTTATTTTGAAGCTCACTATAAAACGCATCTTTAGACCAATGATGGGTACCATAAGCTTGTTGAGCGATTTTATCAACAGCATCAATATCATTTTTTTCCAGATTTCGTATAAATATTTTTAATTTATTTTCTACGGACATATACTTTCCCAATCAATGTCATCTTCAATTTCTTCGCCAGGTTCTATAATATGCTCGTCATCCTCTAGCATTAATGTCAACATTAATTTTAACTGGGACTTATAATTTGCAAGAGCTTTTTCTTTTGTTTTAGCGCAAAAAGTAAAACTTGGAATTTCTTTTATCTCAACGTAATAATACGGATTTCCGTTAAAATCCAAATCAGTACCTTCAATCAAGGTCCAGTTCAGATTCATATAATATTCTAAATTTTTTTCTTGTTCCATAATCCCTACAACGAATTTTTACTAAGTGGCTGAGTAATCATAATCCCCTCTCCGCCAAAAACTTCTAATTGCTGACCGTTAATAAACAAATAAGTTGGTTTAGCCGTATTAAGAAGAACCGTTTCAATCACTTGGCTTAATTTTTTATAAATTCCTTCTGTACCTCCTCCTGTATTAAATTCAGCAGTCAAATCAATTATATTTTTATCATTTTCCTGTATAATAGCAATTATTTTTGTTCCTACAGGAATTTC
>CALURS010000197.1 GCA_944323215.1 Candidatus Gastranaerophilales bacterium
ATATTCTTTAGTCACTTCAATAGTGCCAGAATTATCTAACAAATCAGGGCTGTAAAAATCGATTGCAGTAGTATTCTCATCCACCATTCGAGTACCCCAGCGCGTACCGCTGATTTGCGAAAAATATTGAAATACATCGAAAGGAGCCTTTTCCATCGTAGAATAAGCTCCTATTACAGTATTCTCTTCTTCTGGTATATCAATTATCCCTGCTACAAATCCATAGTCTGATATAGCATTAATCACTTGATATATTGCTTCTTCAACTGTTTTATTAGTAATTACAAAATCTAAAGTTGTACCTTCACTCAATAGTGTGCTCGGGTCTAATATTTGTACACTACAATAGTGTGGTTTAAATGGATTTAATTCCATATCGGCCGTATTTTTTACAATACCAGTAAAATATAGCTCTCCATCTTTTAATATCTTGCATTTGGAGTAATCTTCTGGATAATAATATTCTGTTAATAATTTATTGGTACCTTTCCAACTTTTTGGATAAACATGACTTAATTCTATAGAGCCTGTATTCATGAACTCTTCAGAAATAGTAAATTCTGGATCACATACTATCTCTTCGCCGTCGATAAATATTTGAAACATTATTTACTACCTCCGTAATTATAAGAATTCTTAGCTCCACCGCTGAAAGTTTTTATCTCTCTTACAAAAGCTTTTCCAAATTTGTTAACATCCATATCCGCATTAATTGTTACATAAATTGGTTGATTAGAATCAGCATTTGCAAATACACTATTTGAAATAGTTCCAGAATAATTATCAAATCCATTAGCTAAATAATCTAAACCATTTGTATCATAAGAAATGGTCCTTGTTATAGTATTGTTTAATTCTGGAATATTATCTTCCATACCTTCTTCTAAACCAAGAACATTCATCTTACCAACCCATGCAAATTCTTTTGACGGTGAATTAATTCCAAAAAAGTTCTTAATACCACTCAAAACTGAATCGCCAAAACCTTTAATCTTATTACCAATCCATCCAACCATATCGTTGATACCATTCCATAATCCTTTAACTAAATCTTTACCTACATTTACCATATTGCTAAATCCATTTTTAAGTCCTGTAACAATACCTTTAATCAATTTAGGACCTAACGTTATTAAACTAGGTAACGCATTTAACAAGCCCTTTATCAAACCTACAACCAATTGTGGACCCAACATTATTAATTGTGGTATTGCCCCCATCAACCCCGAAATTATAGCACTGATTATTTCAGGTAATGAGTTTAACAGAACAGGGATTGCATTTATAAGACCATTCATTAACCCTATTGTCATTTGAATACCCGCTTGTATAAATTGAGGCAAATTTTCTAATAAAACAGGTATAAGTCCTAGTATTGCTTCTATAATCATAGGAAATAATGTAGGGAATGCTTGAGCTACAGAAGTGGCTATCTGAACAATTCCATTTAGCAGATTTTGTACTATAATTGGTATCTGTGGTGTTAATGAAGTTAATAGTGTTTGTATACCCATAATTACCCCTTGAGCGATTGTAGGTGCCATCTCAATTATCCCATTAACTAATTCTACTGCTACCGTTGCCAAGCCATTAATAATAGCAGGCATATTATCTACTAATCCATCAATGAGAGAATCTATCACCTTAACACCTACATTAATAAATTCTGGTGCTTTATCTGCAACAACGGTAACTGCATTGGCTAATTCTTCTCCCAATTTATCAGCAAATCCTTCGATTCCACCCTCTTCAAATGCTGTATTTAATTCTTGTAATGTGTTATTAATTCCAGGCAAAATCTCAGTTGCCAAAGAATTACTAAAACCATTTGCTAATGTTCCTGCTAAATTTTTAAAATTATCTTGCAAGGTGGAAATTTGCCCATTAACGGTTTGAGATTGCTTTTCCATCGACTGAAAATATTTACCACCTTCAGCAGTGGATCTTTGCATAGAAGCAGTTATTTCATCAACAGAAATAGTACCTTTTGAAATTCTATCATAAAGACTGGCCATTGATTCTCCAGTGGATTCACTTATTTCTTGAAGTGGATTAAAACCAGCCTCTATCATTTGTTTAACATCCTCTAATGAAACTTTACCAGCTGACGACATTTGCCCGTAAGCCATAGCAATTCTATTCATTTTATCAGCAGAGCCTTGAGAAATGTCTCCTAACATTTTCAATCTATTTTTGGCTTCTTCTGCTGTAAAACCATAGTTCATCAATAGTTGAGTAGTCTGTGCTAAATCTGACAATTCAAAAGGAGTTTCTGCTCCCATTTTCTTTAAATCTTCAACAAGTTTAGAGGCCTCTTCAGCAGAACCTGTCATGACCTCGAAAGATGTTTGATATTGTTCTATCTCTGCATTAAATTTAGCACCATAACCAATAAGACCTGCTAAAGCTGAAGCAACACCTCCTACAGCTATAGTTGTTGCAGTAAATGCTTTAGCTCCAACACTTCCAATTTTTGAAAATGTCCCACTTAATTTGTTACCACTTTTAGATAGACTATCTAAACTTTTACTTGCGGATTTATCGTCGATGTTTATTTTGTAAGAAATTTCGCCATCAGCAAACATCTGAATATTTAATCTTAACTTTTATTCTCACCTGCCTTCTTTTCAACATAAGACCATAATTTTTCAAGTGCATTTTCTGAATCGTTCATGTTTGGTAATGCATATTTTCTTTTCATAGACATTCTAAATTTATGTTCTTTTTCTTCTTGAATTTTTATATTTTTTGATGGTTTTTCATAAGTACGATAAGATATTACTTTATACATAGTAGAATTTTCATCTATCATAATCGATTCAAGTAATGAATTAAAAGTCCACCAGTCTATGTAAGTTTTATTTAAATCAATACCTAATTTATAAAAATCAGCATAGTAGTATTTATAGTCTAAATTTATATCAAACACTTTTTCTTTTTTATAACTATTACCTTTTTGTTTTCCAAATAAATAGTTGGCAATTTCATTTATTATATAAGCATTCGAATCTTTTATTCCTAGAATTTCTGCTGTTTTTTCTAGTTTGAAAGGCGAATTGTTTTCAAATAATCTAAAAATCTTAAGAACATTTCTAAAAGATAAATCTAATTTGTACTGTTTGCCATTTATTTCAACGCACGAAAGTTGCTCATAATCTTCGTAAGGTCTGTAATCGTTGTACTCATTGGTTGTATCTGCTTTTTGATAAAAAAATCTAATAAAAAACCCTTAATATCACTAAGAAGTTCTTCATACTTGTACTCTCCAGCTATTTCTTTGATTTTTTCTTTATTATCTTTAAAACAGATATCTGATATTTCTTCATTATGGTTATTTATTTCTTTTTCTGCATTATTTTCTAGTTGTTTTTTTTCTTCATCAGTTGAACTTTGATATTTTGATATATTTTTGTTTGTATAACCGAATAAAATTTCTTTTAACTTTAATAACTCATCAGATGTTATTTGCATAGGTATTTCTAACAAAACTTCTTCTTTTCCTTCTCTATTTTCTGTAATTTGAATTGTTTCTTCAATTTCATATTTATTTTTTGTAATTTTTAACATTATATCCTCCTAAAAAAATAAAGGGCAGACAATAAAGTCTACCCTGCTGTGTAATCTGTTTCTTCAAATGTAGAATTGTCGTAAACTTTAAGGTCAAAGTCTACTTGTAACACTTCTTCGGCAGTAGCTTCGTA
>CALURS010000198.1 GCA_944323215.1 Candidatus Gastranaerophilales bacterium
GGTGCGGATGGCTGCTTTAGGACATCATGTTACATGCTATAATCGTAAAGGACATCATATCGGTGGTGCCGAGTTTGATGGAAAAAGTTTGTCTGAATATAAAGGAGTAAAGATTAAATCTGTTTGGACGATCGATAAGAGGGGATTAGCTGCAATGACATCCTCTTTGAGTGCCTCAATTAAGGCAGCCTTAGGTAAATTTGATGTTGTGCATTTCCATGCAGAAGGTCCATGTGCAATGTTGTGGTTACCTAAAATGTTTGGAAAGCGATGTATTGCGACCATTCATGGTATAGATTGGCAAAGAGCAAAATGGGGTGGCTTTGCTAGTAAGTATATAAAATTCGGAGAAACAATAGCAGCAAAATATGCTGATGAAGTCATTGTTTTAAGTAAAGGTGTTCAGGATTATTTCCTTAAGACTTATAACAGAAAGACGCAATTTATACCTAACGGGGTAACTAAGCCTGTACATAGAGAAGCGGATTTAATTAAAAGAAAGTTCAGTTTAAGTAAGGATTCTTATATTCTTTATTTAGGGCGTATAGTTCCAGAAAAAGGGTTAAAATATCTTGTCGAGGCTTTTAAGCAGATTGAAACGGACAAATTGCTTGTAATCGCTGGTGGATCAAGTGATACAAATGAATTCTTGAATGAAATAAAGGATAAAGCAAGAGAAGATAAAAGAATTATTTTCACAGGATTTGTCCAAGGTGAATTACTTGATGAATTATATAGCAATGCATATGTATATACATTACCTTCAGATTTAGAAGGAATGCCATTAAGCCTTTTGGAAGCCATGAGCTATGGTAACTGCTGCTTGGTATCTGATATAGCAGAATGTGCTGAAGTTGTTGAGGATAAAGCCATGGTTTTTAAGAAAAGCAATATTTCAGATTTAAAAGAAAAGCTTCAACTCCTATGTGATAGAAAAGATCTTGTTGACAGTTATAAAAGCGATGCTTCCAATTTCATATGCAGTAAATACAATTGGGATGATGTCGTTCATAAGACTCTGGCGCTTTATAACAACAAGGAAGTCTAAATGGTAAAAGAACGTGAAAGATGGGTCGATTATATAAAAACATTTGCCTGCATCCTGGTTGTATTAGGACATTTCTTTCAAAGTATGGTACAGGCGAATATATTAAATAATTCAGATTTGTATCAATGGTTCAATAAGACAATTTATTACTTTCATGTGCCTCTCTTTTTTATTTGTAGCGGGTATCTATATCAGAAGTTAACAAAGATAAGTTCTGTTTGTGATCGGGGCAATAATGTATTAAAAAAACTTATAAACTTAGGTGTACCTTATTTTACCTTTTCTTTTGCTACATGGATAATGAAAAAAGTGTTCAGTGGCTCAGTGAATTCTCAGATAGGAGGTTTGGCTGATACCTTATTTATTCGTCCGACATCTCCATACTGGTATTTATATGCACTCTTTCTTATATTCCTTGTTACACCAGCAGTAAAAAGCAAAATCCAAATGATTGCGGTTTTTGCACTCTCAGTAATTATTAAGCTGTTTGCTATAAAAGGAATAGGGGGGGGGATACAAGCTGTATCCTATATCTGCGCAAATGAAATATGGTTTGTGTTAGGAATGACATTAAGCTTTGTTTCATATCCTGAAATTATAGAGAAAAGAAGAAGTGCTGTAATATCAATTGTTGGTATTATTATGTTTATTCTTTTGAGTGTGGTTGTGTATCAGAGGGGATCCGCTTCTGCTCTAGTGTCTTTCATTCTTGGGCTATTGGCATGTGCATCAATTGTTTCGCTATTCATATCGATGTTCAAGGATAATAGGAGGAATTCGGTCCTTACATTTTTGTCTAAATTTACAATGCCAATATTCCTTATGCATACGATGTTTGCAGCTGCAATAAGAGTTGTATTAATTAAAATTGGTATAACGGATGCTATTGTTAATGTTTTAATTGGATTGGTCATAAGTTTTATTGGACCAATTATTGCTGCACTCATAATGCATAAATCTAGGTATTTGGAATTCTTTTTATATCCGGGTGTGTTAATTAAGATTAAATGATGGGTATTGAGAAAAAACGATATGGCGCGATTGATGGGCTAAGAACAATTGCTGCGATTGGAATTTTAGCTATGCATGTTGCTGCTAATAATTCATATAAGATAACTGGATTCCTTTATGATTCCATAATAGGCTCTATGGGGGACTTCGTATTTCTCTTTATGGTTATTTCAGCATTTGGAATGTGTGCTGGTTATTATGAAAAGATAATTAACAATCAGATATCGATTATTGATTTCTATAAAAAGCGTTTTACGAAGATTTTGCCTTTCTTCTCCATACTTGTTTTAATTGATTTGATTGTATCTCCGTCTGTGAGTTCTCTGTATGAAGGGTTTGCAGATATAACACTTTTATTTGGGTTGCTTCCGGACGCAGGCAATATTTCAGTAATTGGAGTAGGCTGGTTCATTGGTTTGGTTTTTGTATTCTACCTTTGTTTCCCATTTTTCTTTTTCTTTATTTCAACAAAGAAAAGGGCATGGGCATCATTCGCAACAAGCCTTATCTATAATTTTATTTGTTCTGATTATTTTGATGTAGGTAGAAACAATATCCTTTATAGTGCTTGCTTCTTTTTAGCTGGCGGTTTGATATATCTTTATCGAGATGAATTGAAGGCACATATAAACAAATGGGTAATGCTTTTTGTAGTATGGCTATCAATACTCGGATATTATCTCATTAGTGGTAATGTTTTATTCTGTTTGATTGTTTCTTCTTGCTTGATGATATATGCAGTAATCTCTTGGGGGGGGTATTGCAGAACAAATTTACTCACTTTATCAGTTCTATAAGTATGGAGATATATCTGTCTCACATGTTTATTTTCCGTATTGCGGAAAAACTTCATCTTAATACGATTATTGGAAATGGTTGGTTGCAATATTTATTTACTGTAGTTGCTGTGCTGATTGGTTCAATTATATTTTCTTTGGTTATGCAGGAACTAATACAAAGGGCAAGAAGTAAGCTGGTTGAGTTAAAATGAAAATATTAATGATAAACAAGTTTCTATACCCCAATGGTGGTAGTGAAACATACATTTTTAAGTTAGGCGATTACCTTAAAAAACTGGGCAATGAAGTCCAGTATT
This sequence comes from Candidatus Gastranaerophilales bacterium, assembly GCA_944323215.1. Lineage (GTDB taxonomy): Bacteria > Cyanobacteriota > Vampirovibrionia > Gastranaerophilales > Gastranaerophilaceae > CALUTH01. The sequence continues at coordinate 3,156 of CALURS010000198.1, forward strand.
TTGGCATGGAGCATGAAGGGCGTTGTGTAGGTAATGCAGTTAATGCTTATACATCTGACATGGATTTTCATGGAGGCTCTAAGCTTGCGAAATTAACCTATCCTTTAAAAACAATTTATTCATCAGAGGCAAGAAAAAAGATTCGTCTTGTTCTTGATGATTTTAAACCTGATGTGTGCCATATAAACAACTTCAATTATCAACTGACTCCTAGCATCATACTTGAAATTCAGAAATGGAGAAGAGAGGGGAACGTTTGCCAGATTGTATTTACCGCCCATGACTATCAGCTGATTTGCCCGAACCATATGCTGAACAATCCGAACACACATCAGAACTGTGAGAAGTGTCTTGGGGGGCATTTCTTGAATTGCGTAAAAGGGAAATGCATTCATGGCTCTACGGCTAAATCTGCAATTGGAGCAATGGAAGCAGTATTCTGGAAGCTGAAAGGTACTTATAAGTATATAGATACGATGATTTGTTGCTCAGGGTTCCTAAAGGAGAAAATGGATAGTAATCCTTTATTTGCAAAGAAAA
>CALURS010000199.1 GCA_944323215.1 Candidatus Gastranaerophilales bacterium
CTAAACTTCCACCGTGGGTTCGAATCCCACTCTCTCCGAATTAAAAAGGCATCTGTTCAAACAGATGCCTTTTTAATTCTTAGGAATTCAACAATTTACCCTGTGTTTTTAGAAAAAGCATCAATTAAAATGAAGATTTTATTGCTGTTTTAGTAAAATCAACCTTCTTGCTCAAATTTGGTAAAATTTTATATATAATTAATGGTCAATTATCTTAATAAATATCCATTATCCGTAATTTTATTATATACTTTAAAATAGGATAGAGGTATATGAATGGCTTCAAATGTTTTAACTGCAATAAAAAATTTAATAGAAAACCCTGTAGTAGCCTTAACAGCTCATTATTCTGGCAGAAATCGTGTAAACGGGGTTGGTAATGCTTTAGAAGTTTATATCAAGGATTTATTTGCTAATACTTTTATGTATGATGACGAGTATTTAAAACTTAATGTTTATAATAAAGTCTTTTCGTATACAGGAAATCAAAACAATCCGCCTGATATTATCTTGAAAAATGGCGATGCAATTGAAGTTAAAAAAGTTCAAGGAAATTCAAGTGCTTTAGCATTGAATAGTTCTTATCCAAAAGACAAATTATATGCAGATAGTACAATGATTACAAACGAGTGTAGAACTTGTGAAAACTGGAGCGTTAAGGACATTATATATGCTATAGGCAATACTACTGACACGCACTTAAAAGAACTTTGGTTTGTTTATGGGGATTGTTATGCAGCCGATAAAGGTACTTATGAGCGGATTAAAAATACCATTGTTGATGGTTTGCACTCTATTCCTTGTATAGAATTAGCAGAAACAAATGAACTAGGGAAAATAAAAAAAGTTGACCCGCTTGGAATAACTGATTTAAGAGTTAGGGGTATGTGGTCAATATTTCATCCTAGAAAAGTTTTTAATTATTTACCAAAACAAAACATATTATCGAATTTTAAATTTTATTGCCTAATGAAGTCAGATAAATTTGAACAATTTACTGATAAAGATAAAAAGAATTTATTTGCACTAAAAGATGATAAAAAATTTTTTATTCATGATGTTCAAATAAGAAATCCAAATAATCCGGCTCAATTAATACCGGTTAAATTTATGGAGTTTTATTATGGATAAAAGAGTGGTGAGTTTATTTTCAGGCGCAGGTGGATTAGATAAAGGTTTTGAACAAGCCGGATTTGATATTATATGGGCAAACGAATATGATTCATCTATTTGGGAAACTTTTGAATATAATTTTCCTAATACTTATTTAGATAAAAGAAGCATTAGAAATGTGCCTTCTGTTGATATTCCTGAATGTATAGGAATTATTGGTGGTCCGCCATGCCAAAGTTGGAGCGAAGCGGGTGCATTAAGAGGGATTGAAGATGAAAGAGGACAGCTCTTTTATGAATTTATAAGAATTTTACGAGATAAAAAACCACTGTTTTTTTTAGCGGAAAATGTTGAAGGAATGCTTGCCCGAAGGCATTCGGAAGCACTAGCAAATATCAAAAAATTATTTAGAGAATCAGGCTATAATTTAAGTTTTCGTCTATTAAATGCAAATAATTATAATGTTCCGCAAGATAGAAAGAGAGTAATTTTTGTCGGATATAGATATGATCTAAATATGATATTTGAATTTCCTGACATACAAGAATATAAGCCTGTATTAAAAGATGCGATTTGGGATTTGAAAAATTCTGCAATTCCTGCAAAAGAAAAAAATTATACAAATGGTAATTTGTGTAAAGTGCCTAACCATGAATATATGATAGGTGGTTTTTCAACAATATTTATGTCAAGAAATAGGGTTCGTGCTTGGGATGAGCCATCATTTACAATTCAAGCCGGCGGTAGACATGCGCCTATCCATCCACAAGCACCTAAAATGACCTTTATTGAGCAAAACAAAAGAGAATTTGTAAAAGGGCAGGAATATTTATACAGGAGGTTGTCATTAAGAGAATGTGCAAGAATTCAGACATTCCCCGATGATTTCATTTTCAAATATTCAAGTGTTGCAGACGGTTATAAAATGGTAGGAAATGCTGTTCCTGTAAATATGGCTTATGCACTTGCAAGCAAAATTATGCAAGATTTAATGAAAGTATTCCCTAATCTAGAAATAGAAGAAAAATTTCCAATGAATTTTTGATAGTAATATTGGGTAATAAGCAAAATGCAAAATTCTGATAGAAGATTAATATATCCCACATATAGCAAAGAAAGTGTTAATAAGGCTGCTAAAGCAATTGTAATGGCGTTATCAAAGCAAGAACAAATAAATCCCAATGATGAATGCATAATTGAAAATTGGCGAGCATCACACACACACGTATTGAATACTTGGCAGGTTATACTAAGAAAGAGAATTAAAACTGCAAATATAGTTTTTGCACAGCGATTAAAGCGCAAAAATACAATATACGACAAGTTGGTTAGATATCCAGATATGAACCTAGCTCGTATGCATGATATAGCTGGTTGTCGTCTTATTTTTAAGAGCGAAGAAGAATTGTTAAATTATAGACAATCTCTTCATTCTGCAAAACAGATTAAACATATACTTAAAACCCAAGAATGTAAAAATTATATAGTACATCCTAAAAAAAGTGGATATAGAGGTATCCATGATATTTATTTATATAAAAGCAGACAGGGTTATGATCGTTCAGATAAATGGAATGGACTATCGGTAGAAATTCAATACAGAACAATTTATCAGCATGCATGGGCTACAGCGGTTGAAGTTGTTGATTCAATTGACAACGAAAGGCTTAAATTTAGTGAGGGAGGAGAAAAACAACAAGAATTTTTTAAATTAGCTAGTGAAATTATTGCCAGAGTGTATGAAAATAAAACCTCTTGTAAGCCCGAATTAACTGATAAAGAATTACTTATTGCTTTTAATGCAATAGAACAAGATATAGGGTTGTTAGATAAATTAAGAGCTTTAAAAGCAATTCATAAACACAAAGAAAAAATATTAGAGAAAAATGCCATAATAATATTTGACGCGAATACGGAAAACGGCATTTGTACTTTGGTAAAACCTTTTAACAATTTAAAATTAGCAAATAATACATATTTTCAATTAGAGAAAGAGATGCCTACTGCAAATATTGTTTTGGTAACATCTGATGATAAAAAATTTTCAAACAGTATCAAAAATGCATATAGAAATTATTTTGCAGATACAAAAGATTTTACTAAATATGTTGAAGATGGAATAAATTTATTGAAATAATTTTTTATATTTACTTCAAGCGATATGAAGCACATTGTTTTTTGGTCATTAGCTGAATTGGAATTTTCAAACCAGTTTGTGTTTCAGCTGATTTTAAAATTGTCTTTATATTATTTAGATTAATTTAACAGTATTTTGACTTCTCGTCATTCGGAAGTTTTTGTCTTTTTTATTCTTGTTTAATATTTAACCTCGTGAGTCTGAGGCTAATTTCACAAAACTAATAAGAAAAAAGATAAAAAGGTTAATTCTCCTGAAATATAGGTGAGCGAATAAAATTTAAATAATATCTAAATTGCAATTATTTTTCCTGTTTTTAAAATTTATCTGTCAAATTGCAAATTTAATTCCAATGCGGTATTGATAAAATGTTTTCGACTTTGGCTGTTTGAGACATAGAAAAGGATTTTTCACAAACTAAAAAGCTCAACACA
>CALURS010000200.1 GCA_944323215.1 Candidatus Gastranaerophilales bacterium
TCAGCATTGGGTTCGATTCCTAAAACTTTAAACTTTGAAGTATGAAATAATGGTGGGGCGGAGTTATCTTCAGGCGAACCCTCAATATCTTTTAATAAGTCCTCTGTGATTTCAACAGGGCGGTTTTGAGTATTGAAGATAATTGTTACCTTATCATCATATAAATAGATTTTATTTATAAGAACTGTAATTAACGCACGTCTATATTTGACATCGTTAATATCACCATTTTTCAGATCATTCAAAAAGAATTTAACTTGCGGAACTTCTACTCTTACATGTTGCAATTCTTCCCTTTTAATCTGCAGCTCAATTTCGTCTTTCTGATTTGCCAGTTTTTCCAGTTCGTCAAATATTATGTCTTTAACTTTTTGATTTGTGCCAGATTTTAATGTTTTTAACAGGTTTTCTTTTTCTTTGTTTAAAGTTTTTAAATTTTTCTTTAAATCTTTAACAATTAAACTGTCTAAATCTTTTTTGCACATAGCAACAACGGTTCTTGCAATTTTATCAATGTTTTTAGGAGTTAAAATATCTCTGCAAGCATTAACAACAATATCTTCCAAAAGTTGTTTTCTAATACTTTTCTTGTCGCACATCTTTTTTCGTGCTTTTACGCATTTATAATAGCGATGAAGTAATCCTTGCTTTGAAGTTCCTGAAACCCCAATCATTTGTTCTTTACAATGACCGCAAAATAATTTTGATGTCAAAATGTATTCTTCTTTTGCCCGTGTATTTCTTGATATTCTTTTGTTTTTGTTTGCGATTTGTCCTACTTGCATAAATAATTCATCTGAAATTATTCTTGGAATTGCATCCGGAGTTTCTTTATCTTTGTAGGTATAAATTCCTATATATTTTTTGTTTGTTAGCATATTTCTTAGAGAATTTTTGTTAAACTTGCCACCAATAGATGTTTTTATATTGCGTTCATTTAAGTAATTACAAATTTCAGCAATCGTATTTCCACCTGCATACATTTCAAATATTTTTTTGACAAATGGTGCTGTTGCTTCATCAATTTCTAATTTGCGAGTTTCTTTATTTATCTTGTAGCCCAAACCACAATTACCACCTAAAAATTGTAACTTTGAAGCACTATTATCATAACCTCGCCTGATTTTTTCTGATAATTCCGCAGAGTAATATTCATTTATACCTTCAAAAAGAGCTTCCATTAAAATGCCTGCAGAGTTATCTGTTATGTGTTCTTTTGCAGAAATTACTTTAACACCATATTTTTTAAGTTCGTATTTAGCAATTACACTATCATATTTATTTCTTGAAAATCGATCTAATTGATAAACCAAAATACCTTGAAAAGTTCTTGTTTTTGCATCTTCTAGCATTCGTTGAAAATTAGGTCTGCTGTCATTTGTTCCTGTATAGGCTCTATCTATATATTCATCAAGTACATTAAGGTTATTCTGCTTTGCATAGTCATAGCAAACATTTAATTGACCTTCAATAGATTGTTCTGTTTGGTTATGACTTGAATATCTTGCATAAATTACTACATCCATTTATTTTTCATCATCCTTTATAACTTTTGCCTTTGAAAACTCTTCATTTCTTAATTTGATTAAATCCTCTTGAATATCAACCAATACAAGTTGCTTAAGTTGTCTTCGTTGTATTTTTGCTTCAAATTCTCCGTGCCAACTAGTTGTTTCTACAAACTTGATTTCCTTGTCCTCATCTATCCCATACTCAGAAGAAATATATGTAAAAATGTTGTCTAACAAACTTTTTTCCCAAATAAAATCTTCTAGCTTGTTAATATTAAAATCATCACAAGCATTATTTATAAGGTAATTGCAAGCTGCAAGGCGTTTTGTTGCTTCATATCCATATTTATAAACATCCGGATTTTTATCTGCACTATCTTTGTATTTTTTTAGTGCTTCCAAATTATGTATAGTCAAATCATCTAAACCTAAATCATTTTTAATAGATTCATAACTTGGTTTCATAAAATTGGTTCTTCCATAAATATAGTCAAGGGTGGTGTCAAATATTTTGCAGTATGCACAAGCCATTTCAAGATTGATATTCCTACCATGTTCTATTTGAGATATTGTATTTTTCCCTGTATCACCTTCTAAAACTGTTTCTGTAACATACTTTTCTAATTCCCTTGCAAGTTGCGATTGAGAATAGCCTTTGCTTAATCTTAAATTTACTAATCTTTCATTTTTTGTTTTTTTACTCATTTTTATCTCCTTTGTTATAAATTTTATCACGGCAGTTAACCTCTGTCAATAATACTATAACTACCATTTTATTAAGAATTAAGTTATAAATAAATCATGCACAGTGATAAAAATCATAACTTAAATATATCACAAAACCAATGCCAGTTATTGGCAAGTTATTTCTATAAAGATATAGCCAAATATGTAGAGGAAAACTATGCCAAATACTTGCAATTCGTAGAGTCAGAAAACAAGAAAGGAGAAAAATTATGACCAGCGAAATCAAAAATCCAGATGGAAGCATTTATTGTTCAGAGTTTACATACAACGATTTTAAAAAAAGTGGAATTTCAAAGGGTGTGGTAGATAATTACATTAAAGCAGGTTGCTTAAAAGATTTGCCTGATGGATGGAAGCTATATTTTCCAAGATTTTTAGAAGAATTTTCTTCCGATTATTTTACTCAAAGATTAAGATGTACAAATGACAAAGGAAAATACCGTAATCCTAAAGGTATGTCAACAAAAATTTTTCGTCCTTTGGAATTAAGTATTGAAAAACTGAAAGACAAAAATATACCAATAATCATTACAGAAGGATGCAAGAAAGCCATTAAGGCTACAATTGAAGGCTTTGATTGTATATCCTTGGGTGGTGTTTATAATTGGAAATGTAAACCTGTAAACGATAACGATGCCAATGATATAAATACCATTGATGATTTTGATAACCAAGATATTATTCCAGATTTAAAAAATTTTGATGTTGCAGGAAAAGTTATTTATCTTTGTTATGACAGCGATATGTTCTACAAAGATCAAGTAAAGCAGGCTTTATATAAATTTGCAGCGTATTTATTGGTGGAAAAACAAGCTATTGTCAAACTTGCAATATTACCAAAGGGTGAAGCAAAAGGCTTAGATGATTACTTAATTATATATGGCAATGATGCTTTTCAAAAAATTTTAGATAATGCCGAAACTGTTACATTAAGGCAAATTCAAATCAATTTGTCAGATGTAAAAGAGAAAGGTAGAGAAAAATTCCCTGTTGAAGTTTTTCCTACCAAAATACAAAAGCAGTTTATAGATCTGCAAAAACAAATGGATGCGCCGCTTGAATACATCTTTTGCTCTTTTCTTTTTGGAGCAAGTCTTTTAATGGATTGCAAAGCCTGTCTTTGCGTTAGGAAAAATACCGAATGGTACGAGCATCCAATTTTATGGATTGCCATTGTTGGGAACCCTGCACAAAAGAAAACTCCTTGTATATCATTATTCAAAAATTTTATTGATGAGTTTGATACCAAACTTACGGAAAAATATGAAGCTGATATAAAATCTTATAAAAAGGCTATGCAAGAATACAATAAGGTATTGAAAGATATAAAGAAAAGCAAAAATAAAGCGGTTGTAGAAATTCCAATTGAACCTGAAAAACCTTACAAGCAAAGACTAACTACACAAAATTTT
>CALURS010000201.1 GCA_944323215.1 Candidatus Gastranaerophilales bacterium
AACACCCTTTCACGGTGTAGACAGCGATTCGAATTCGCTTGGGGGTACCATATTATAAGAGGACACCTTAGAGGTGTCTTTTTTAATGAATAGGCTTGAGATTTCAGCGGTTCGAAAATTACTTAAGTCATAAGTTAAGCCTTTTGGAAAAATAAGTCTTTGCAACCGTTGTCTTATATCTAAACTTCCATTAAGCCATACTTCGTCTAGATTTGCTACTACATTACATGTATATTTTAGGCATTTCGTAAGGTCTTCTTCCGTATCTGAAAGGGTAGAGAGTTCATATTCAACCTCTTTTATCTGTGAATTTAATTGCTCCGATTTAAACGTATAGTCCGCTTGCGATATAGAGCCGTCTAACTTATAATCTATTAGTTTGCTTTTAGTTTCCTTTAATTTAATAAGTCTTTTATCTAATTCATTTGACTTATTTAGCCTATTTTCAGTTCTTTGGTTATGAACATCTTCAACTGTTAATTGAAATAAATCAAGAAATTCGGATGCTGGTTTTATTTCTTTCAAATATTCTACAAATACTTTATGTAATCTATCTACTGGTATTCTGAAGTTTATTGAACAATCTTTATTATAGCAATGATAATACGGATATTTTTTACTTCTTCCTTTTGATGGACTACCTGATAACGGTTGGTTGCAATTCGGACAAGTAATGAACTGGCGGAGCGGGTATTCGGGATTGTTCCTTTTATAGCCTGATATTATTGGCTTTCTTCCCTCTAATATTGCTTGTACCTTGTTAAAAATTTTGTCAGATACGATTGGTTCGAAACTTCCTCGTATTGGTTCTTCCGACCATTTTCCCTTTACCATGTAACCGATATAAAATGGGTTCCTTAGCATATGGTTCATTGTAGAAGCTTGCATCTTAATACCATTTTTCTCGGCATATTTTATTAGCTGTGTTTGTTGGTATAAACCTGTTGAAAATTTTTCAAAAATTTTAGTAATAATCGGAGCGGTTTCGGGGTCAGGAATAACCATACCAAATTTTCTCGTATATCCTTTCGGAGTTTTCCATAACCAATTTCCTTGTTTAAAAGCTTCTTTCATGCCTGCTGTTACTCTTTCAGATTTTTGGTCATTTTCAAATTGAGCAAAAGCTCCCAACATATTCCGAGTTAATTTTTCGGTTGCGGACTCACCGTTTACTTCCGTTGCAGAAAGTACCCGAATATTTAATTTATTAAAATAATTAGTAAGAGAATAAAAATCCTCCATATTACGTGCTAATCTATCAAGTTTCCATACAATTAGTACATCTATATCTTTTTTGTTTTGGAAACAGTATTTCATCAATTTTTGCAATTCAGTTCTATCAGTTGTTTTTGCACTTTCACCTCGTTCTTCATATACATTAAGAATTGAATAATTATTATCGATTGCGAATTTTTTACATTCCTTGTCTTGGTTTGATAAACTATATCCGCCTTCGGCTTGTTCTTTTGTTGATACTCTTGTATAAATTAAAGCATTTTGACTCATTGTTTCTCCTTTCACAAAAGCGGATTTTACTCCGCTTTGCTTGCCTTTCTTAATTTTGCCTCTCTAATACCCGCTTTAATCCGTTCACTTCTAACTTTCCATTCATACTGTTTAAACGCATTTTGAATAGTTTCTAACAATTCTTTAGATGCTGTACTCATACTCAAAGAGTTAAATACATCTGTCAGTAAATTTTGGTTTTTCATTTTTCTTTCCTTTCTGCCGATATCGGCACAACATTTTTGCAATTATTTAGGTAATCTTCTACCATAACAAATGCAAATTGGTACATTAAATCCCTAACATTTTCAATTTCATCGTCAGTTAGGTCTTTTGAATAATTTTTTAGGCATTTGCGGCACGCCTTAATACTAAGCATAGTTATCTATCCTTTGCAGTTGTATTAAGGTTCAGATGGTTTCCGTTGCCTTAAGATATATTCGTAATAACCGCCAAATTACTCGGAGGGTTTCCGTTATAATTTAGCTCAATATTGAGTCTTCTTCGCTTAATGTTTTAATTTCTCCATTTTGCAAAGATATTCTTATTTCTTTAAAACTTTTTTCATCAAGATTTTCGATGTATTTGATAAAATCTTCTTTAGAAATACTATGATTATATTTTTTAGGTTTAATAAGTAAACCATTAATATTTTTCTTTAAACTAATTTCTTTACATTCATCATCTATTAAACAATCCGCTATTGCACTCAGATTACCTCTATTTTGCTTGTTTACAACATCACAGGTATTAACTGCCATGTTATATTCTTTATGAGGCATAAACGGCATACAGTAGTCGTAAAACGGAAGAATTAAAACAGGTTTACAACAGTTTTTATCCATTTTTAAATTAACATAAGCTGAGTCTTCAAGATACAATGATGCACTACCATCAAATTCGACAACTATAACAACTTTTCTTGCGGTTGCACAGATATTTAAAAAAGTTTCCAATAAATAGTATCGTTTACTGTCGTTTGATTCAAAAATATCAGCTAAGGCTTTCTTAATTTGTACATTAGACATCCCATAAGTTTTTAAATCTTGAATAATCTTTAAGCGAATAACATCAGCAAGTGAAAATAATCTCCATCCGTTGTCTGATTCTCTATGCCTGATAAGTAAACCTTTTCCATCCCAATCATTTATTTTTCGTGATGTTATTTTAGGAATTAATTTAACAATCTGTTGCGGATAATAACGAGGTTTATTAATATTTTCAGCATCTACCAAGACTTTCTCATAGTCTATAGTTCCAACTATGTTATCAAATTCCAAAAGAGAATGGATTTGTAAAAAAGTCTTTTCACTTGTCTTGTTTGAATTTTCGGAATTTGACATATTAATACCCTCTTTTAAATCATACACTAATGTATAGTTTTATATTGACATAGTTAAACTATACATGCAAGTATAATTCATTAGAGATTTAATAAAATTTTACAAACTCCGCCGTTAGCCACCGTTAAATTAATCAACAAGAGCTTTTATGATTCTATATGCGTCTTTTACTCTTTCAGGATTGTCTTTTAAAATTGTTGTAATTTCTTGGATTAAATCCTCAGCGGGTGCATATTGTGCAAACTGAAATACATCAAAATATCCGACTTCTAATACACGCATAATATTTTCTAAAGTAATAAATGATGGGAAATTTCTGCCATTTTCAATATTACTCAGTGATGTTGGTTCAATACCTGCTTTTTCTGCAAGAACTTCCTGACTTAGGGAAGCTCTTTTGCGTAATTCCTTTATTCTTAAACCTAATAATTTTCTGTTATCCACAACTAATACCTCAATTCAGCATTATATTCATAGTAGTAAATCAGAATACTAATTTACATAAATTCAAAATGTAGTTTTGGCTTGATTAAATTGTTTCAGTTGAGATATAATCATTTTGAATTAGAGATTTTAGTTATTTTTACAGTTGAACTTGAAAGGAGAATGCAATGAGTTTATTATTGTGTCATATTGCTAATAGTGTTGGAACATCAACTGAAGATATTGCAACAATGAGCCTGCATTATATCCTACAAAATTCGACAACTGCTCGTGATACTTTATTGGACTATATTGGAACTGAATTAGGTCTCCAGTTTGAAAAAGATTTACATTTTGAGCTTCAATCTTGCGGAGAA
>CALURS010000202.1 GCA_944323215.1 Candidatus Gastranaerophilales bacterium
TAGTAAAATCTTTACCGTAAGACGCTTTTACCTGCCCTGTCTGAATATCCATTACTATGACCTGACCTGATTGTGCATCAAACTCTTTCAGCTTGCTTTCCATGATTGACGTCACTTTGGCTTGCAGGGTGTTGTCAATGGCAGAAACTTGCTCTGTCTTACCTTGCTTCATGTTGCAAGCGGACAGAATTATCATTGCTGCAACAAATATAATTGACGCTTTCATCTGTTAATGTTGTTTTTTTAGTTTATCTAATGTTGTTGGTTTACATATTAAGCAGTACCTTTTTCTAACTCACCCTATAAAATGGACTTATTTCAAAAAAGGTACTATCTATCTGTTACTCGTATGTATTTCTCAATTTCTCCATTTGCAGGCTCGTCTATGCTGTCTGCATAAATCCTTTGCCATAACCTGAAATTCATTCTAATTCGGATTTTTTCTTTTTAACAACTCTTTCTACTATAACAGTTCCTTCTCCATTGCAATTGAAGCAGTGATTTTTGACGTTACCAGAACCATTGCAATAAAGGCATTCTTCTTTTTGGGTATAAGAATAGTTTTCTTGTCCATGCAGACCTGTTCCCCAGCAAGTGGGGCAAGTAGCTATGCCTCTATCACAACAATTACTTTTGCCCGTTGCGCCACATATGGAGCATTTCTCATAACCTGTTCCATTGCAATTGTTGCATCTAAACCAGCTATCGGTATTATTGACGTCTAAAACGATAAGGCCATAGCCATGGCAAACTGTACATTGAAAAGAACCGCGACCATCACAATATTGGCATCTGCCATTCCCATCACATTGTTGACATCGAATTACACCTGTTCCATAACACGTTGAACAAGATTTAGGCTGTGTGCCTGATTGATAATGTGTTTTGTAACCACAACCACCACACTCTGAACAATCGGAGTTTATAATTCCAGACCCAAAACAGTTAGTGCATTTTTCTTCTACCTCCTCAGTAACTTCTACCCACTCTTCCTCAGTAACATCTACCCTCTCTTCTTCTGAATTAGAATTTAATTGGTTGTTTGAGGATTTATTGCCACAAGCGGTTAAGATTGTTGCAAATATAAATATTATAATAACATGGTTGGTTTTCATATGTCTATATTTTATGATTGGGTTAAAGAATAATGACTTCAAAAATGTACTACTCGTATGTATTTCACTATCTCGTCATCAATCAATATAATGCTATCATTGGAAAGTTTGAGTATCTTGTAATGCTGTTCTCCAAAGCTCTTATTGCAAATAATCAATGAATCAGGCTTTACAGGCGGTAGGTAAATTCACACATTTCAGGTGGGCAGTCAGCCTTGCCATTCTTGTAAAAACCAAGTGTGTCAAGTGCATTTACATAACCACCTGCATATTCTATCATTTCCCACTTGCCAACAATAAGATTGTCTATGGCAGTTTTTGTTGATTGTTGCTTATTGCCACAGCCTCCAATGAATAGTAAAGGAAACATATATAAAAGACTAACGTATTTCATGTGCCGCATCTCTTTTATTTATGTTGATTTTCAGTTGATTTACCTGAAAGCATATTAATAAGACCGTCAAAAGCCTCTTTGTATTCTTTTAAATCTATATCTCCTTTGCCTTTTTGATTTCTTCAAGACTTAAAGTGTTTTCAATGAATCGATGATTGTTAAAAATGAGGCGCATTTTTAGTCCTCTATTAAAAGATGCAATATTGTAATCTTCTGCACATTCTTTTGCAAAATTTGCAAGCCATGTCGAGATTCTTGTTTGTTCCGACTGCATTGAATAAGGCACATTTTCACCTTCCCACAATTCGACTATGATATACTCTCCATCGTCATAAACCTTTGTGGAATTCTCACCTAAATCGAGCTTTATTATTCCAAGAAATATATCTAAGTACGATTTAGTTTGATGATATATCTCTTTTAATTCGCTTGGTGCTATGGTTATAGCCTGTTCCTTTCCTAAACTATCTTTATAAACAACTCGATATTCAGCATTAACCCTTATAATGTTTTCAAGTAGTTTTCTTTGGCTTTCACTCGACAATGCGAGAATGAAACGCTTTCTACGATATGTAGGTTCAAAACTTGCTATTTCATCTACTCTTATTATTTCTTGTACTAAATTAGATTTTGCATCATAACTTAAGTTGGAATCATCTCCAATGTAAGCCGTTAAAAAAGTTTTGTTCAAATAACTCGTGAACGGAATATATAATAAAACTACAAGAATGCAAGAAAGTAACAGCAGAAGATATTTTTGACTGTTTGAAGTGTTTAGTAAGTCTTTTATTCCACAATAGAAAGCAAGCGCACCGTAAATAATCAAAGAAATTTCTACTAATTCAGCATTAGAATTAAGCTCACCCCTATAAGTATATAAAATTGTAATTATGAGTAATCCAATGACTATGCTAAGTATCGCAAAAATGGTATTAGCTGTATTTATTGCCTTGTAATGTTTGGGGCGTGGTAATAACATTTCTTCATAAGTACAAGTGCCTCTTTCATCCTTATAAGATTGGTAAATCTCTTGAAGTCCTTTATCCAAAATTACACACCCTGCCTTTCTTACCTGTAAATAAAGCCTAATATACCATAAAGACGATATGCCAGCTAATATCATAAATGCGCCCCATAGGATATAATCTATAAGCGGAACATTAGAAAACGATGTGAACAAAGCAATAAAGTTAAACGATATATAAACAAATATTACCGTATAAACTATCATTTGAAGCAATGCTTGCTGCTTATATTTCTTATAATCATTATTGTAAGCCATTTCCATTATAAATGCCACTTCACATATCTGTTGATACTCTATTTGATTTTTGAGAAGTTTCCTAATAATACGGTCGGCAAAAAAGACAATAATGCAAGCGAAAAAGAATCCATATTCATTAAGAAATGGTATATTCAACAAAATAGCAGGCAACCATGCCAATTGCCATAGCACAAAATAGAAACTTGCTTTCATGGTTCTTTGCTATTATTTGCGTTTAAGAGTTATAGTTCCAGCCCAAACCATTGACGAGCCAGAGTGTTTTTTATCATATATGGTAAATTTGCATGACTTAATATAGCTAAAAAGAGTATTCAATTCTAAATCAAACACTTCACGTCCATCTTCTCCACGATATAAATCATCACTAATCTTTTGTAATACCATTGATTCGGTTTTCTCACCTTTTGGCTTAGCCGTCATTCGTACATCATTATCTGAAAATAAGAGATAGACTTCTGTTCCAATAACCTTTTCTCGTGCTTCTTGAACGTGCTTTTCAGGTATATTGTCAGGAGCAGCAATATCAGTAACAACAAAAGTCTGTGCACTTGCACATGAACAAGTGAGCATTATTACGAAAATTGTAGCAATGTACTTTTTGATGCAGATTGTCAGCATAATCTTACCCCATGTCCCTCATCCTCCATTGGAACCTTTAAGTTATTAAATGCAAAAAGCGTGAGGACTGTATCTTGCTCACTCAACAATCGGGCTTCTCGCATTGCCTATGGAAATGAGTAAGCAACAGCCACTCACGCCATGCGAGTATATAGTTCTCCCTTTCAGGATAGTATATATCCGTAGCGTGAGCGTTG
>CALURS010000203.1 GCA_944323215.1 Candidatus Gastranaerophilales bacterium
ACTCAATCGCTGTTTCAGCATTAACATCAGCTTGGTTACCAATAGAAATAAATTGTGCAAACCCAAGATTTAAGTCTTTTAAAATATTAAGAATACCACCGCCTAAAGCACCTGATTGAGAAACAAAACCAATGTTTCCGCGTTCAGGAAGTGATTCTGCAAAACATCCGTCCATTCTAATATCAGGGTGAGTGTTAACAACACCAAGACAGTTTGGACCTACACATCTCATTCCGTATTCTTTTAATTTTTCTACCAATTGTTTTTCTAATTCAGCACCTTCTTTTCCTGTTTCTTTAAATCCTGCTGTTATTATACATAAACCTTTAATTCCCTTTTTATGACATTCATCAATAGTTGAAAGCACAAATTTTGAATTGACAACAATAATTGCTAAGTCAACATCGCCAGGAACTTCTAACACTGACGTATATGCTTGCAAACCTTCGATTATACCACCCTTAGGGTTTACAGGATATAACTTTCCTGTGAATTTGTATTCTTGTAATCTTTTCATCAAATCAGAACCAATTGTATGTTCTTTTGTTGATGCACCGATAACCGCAATTGATTTCGGTTTCATAATTTTGTCTAAAAGAGTCATTTTGCATCCTTTCTTTTTATTAGTTTCATACTATAATTTTAATATTTTCTTGTTAAATCTTCACTAATTTTAGCACAAAATCAAGCTGGAATTTTAATAATTGAAATATTAATATCCATTAGGAATCCACTCTCTCACTCGAAATTTTGCACCTAAATTCTTAGCTACCATTCTACAATTTTCAACATCTATATGCTTTCCTTGATAGCCGTCAACAACGCTTGCAACTACTGAAATATCGTTTTCTACACAGGCTAAAATAAATTTCTTGACTTCCTCATATGCATTTTTAATTTTCGGTTGAGATATTTTATCATAATCTTCTTCACAAGAGGCATTTAAGCTTACTGAAAATTCATCTATTAATCCTTTTAACTCTGGAACGACATTTCGCTTATGAATAGCATTTGCATGTCCGTTTGTATTTATTCTTATAAATATATTTGGATATTTTTCTTTTAAATACTTAACAAACGCTTTTAAAATTTCTAATCTCAACATCGGCTCACCATAACCACAAAATACAACTTGTTTTGGCGTTTTAAAGTTTTCAAACTGCAATATCAAATCGTCAAGTGTATAATTTTCGTTATCAAGCCACATATCTTTACCGCAAACATCATCTTTCTGCTCTCTCAGACAGAAAACACAGTTATTAGTACAAGAGTTTGTGAGATTTATATATAAAGTTGTTGGATTTTCCGTTTTGTCTATTGAATAAACTAAGGTATTCATACCGCCCTCCAAAATTATTATCTCACATCAAACATTATAAACAAGTAAAGATTTCATTAAAATTTTATTAATATACATAAAAAAACTGGTGAAATAATTCACCAGTTTTTAATTACTTAAGCAGCTTTTTGTTTACTTTCTCTCCACATATCAACAAGTGATGCACAGAAGAAAATACTTGAATACGTTCCTATTACAATACCAAGAATCATTGCCAATACAAAGTCCCTAGTAGTAACACCGCCAAAGAAATACAGTGCTAACAAAGTTAACAAGGTTGTAAATGAGGTATTAATACTTCTTGCCAAAGTCTGGTTAATAGAGAAATTAACAATTTCACCAAAACTCATTTTTTTAGAATAATACTTTAAATTTTCTCTAACTCTATCGAATACAACAATTGTATCGTGAACAGAAAAACCAATAACAGTAAGTAATGCTGTAATAAACAAGCTGTCAATTTGAACATCCCAGACAAGTCCGAAGATAGAAAACATACCTAATATAAACAGCACATCATGCACTAATCCTAATATAGCTGCAAGTGCATAATCGAATTGGAATCTAACAGTTAGATAACAGATAATCCCTAAAATTGCCAATGAAAGAGCAATCAGAGAATTTTTAAACAACTCACTTCCTAGTGTCGGTCCAACTGACGAAACTTGGATTAAATTAGCGGAATTAAACTCATCCTGCATAATATTAGAAATTTTATTTAAATCATCAAAACCTTCTTCAACAAACTTTGTTCTTACAGATACAATAGATTTTATTGCATCATTTTTTGAAGAATCACTAACATTAATAACTTGTAAATAGGGATTATCAACTCCGCCATTTTCAAGCTTTGTTCTTAAATCACCTAATTTATCAGCAGTATTATCCTGATTAATACCGTACTGTAAAGTAGTTCCTCCGGTATAATCAATCCCCACCTTAAGAGGGGTATGAGTCGGATAAGTAACTGAAGAATAAATCATAGCAACAATACCCGGTGTTAGCAAGAGTGCTGACAAACATAAGAACCAAATTTTATTTTTAACTATATTCAATGTAATCATTAAAAACCTACCCTTCTGTTAGTCCAAAATACCAAATTTTGCTTTTTCACGTTTTGTTTCAACAGCTTTATAAGAATCACCAATATCTGATTTTTTAATACCAAACCACTCAGGGTGCTTCAAATCACCGGTACCAAAAATCAAATGCATAAAGTTACGAGTAACAGTAATTGCTGTAAACATAGAAACCGCAACACCCAATGCAAGTGTAAGAGCAAAACCCTTTACTATACTTGTACCTAACATATATAAGATAATACACGAAATAATCGTTGTAATATTAGAGTCCCAGATACTTGTGAAGGCTCTGTCAAAACCTGAGTTAATCGCAGTAAATAAAGTCCTGCCTGCTTTTAACTCCTCTTTTGTTCTTTCAAAAATCAAAATATTAGCATCAACAGCCATACCAATACTTAGGATAAAGCCAGCAATACCAGCAAGTGTCAATGTAACAGGAATAATTTTAAATAATGCGAATAAGATAATTCCATATATACCTAAAGCAACACAAGCAATAATACCAGGGGCTCTGTAATAAGCAATCATAAATAACATAACAAGTCCAATACCAATTATCCCAGCCATCTTAGATCTTGCAATACTATCTGCTCCAAGAGTAGGTCCAACAGTATTTTCTTCAATTATTTTAGCAGGTACAGGAAGAGCTCCTGCATTAAGCAAGTCAACCATTTGTTTGGCTTCTTCATAAGCAAAACCTGAGTTTCCGCCACCGGTAATTTGAGCATGTCCGCCTGTTATTGGTTCATTAACATTGGGGGCTGATTGAAGTTCGCCATTAAAGAATATTGCCATTTGTTTTCCAACAAGTTCTCTTGTTAAATCTGCAAACTTCTTAGCACCTTCATTATTAAATTCTAATGAAACTACCCACTGCCCATTGTTAGGATTACTTGAAACCATTGATTTATTCAAATCTTTACCCGTCAATCCTGTTGACACCCAATCCAATTGACCATTTACCATAGCCATTTTTTTGAATTCAAGTTCAGCGGTTTCGCCGATAAATTGTTTTGCTTTATCTAAATCCGTAACATCCGGGATTTCAACAACAAGTCTTTTATCTCCTTGTCTTTGAACAACCGTTTCCGCTACACCCAATTTATTGACACGGTTTTCGATTGCGAATTGCAAACTATTCATCATATCTTGCGTAATTTCAGGCATAGTAGCAGTGGTT
>CALURS010000204.1 GCA_944323215.1 Candidatus Gastranaerophilales bacterium
GTCATCAGTTGCTGACTTTTTGAGAGATTTCCATCGGTAGACATTATCACAATTACATTATGATAATACACCTACCACCTATCATTTCGTCCATTTTTTCGCCAAAGTCATCTTCTGCTTCTTGCAAAGCTTCAATTCCTTTAATGGCTACTTCCAATTCTTGGTCTGTTGGCTTGTTTGTAATAAAAACTTGTAGGTCTTTTCCTATCGATTTTCTGCTAACTAATATTCCTATTAGTAGCGAAATAACCATCTCCACAATATAGAGTTTCAAATCAACGAAACCCGCAGTAAAGAAAGTTATTGAAAGTGGTAGAAAAAAGCCCAGTCTTCTGAAAACCATTCTGCTGCCACAGTTTTCTTGAAACCTAGATGCCTTCCGAATTTCCTCTAGAGTTGGCACTCTTTTGTATTTCAGATATGCATCTATTGCCATGTGTTCTGCCGCATGGTATCTTCCCAAACTTTTGCACTTACCAAATTTAATCTGGTAGCTTGTATATGTAATTTCGAGAAGATCTTTTAACACAATTATTGCCATATATACTGCTGCAAATATTGTATTAAAATTCAGAGTAAACACAGCCAGTACTACCATGGTAATGCCGATAGCCAACACGAGTCTTAAGTCGAGTGGTTTAATCCCATTGGCATATCTTGCTGGAATAAATCCAAAAAATAGTTCCAATGGACTTCTTAACCTTACTATTGGCTTTTTGTGACAAGTGGTTTCTACTTCGATGGGAATAATGCAAGACCGGAATATTATTCCGTTTTGCATTGACATTCCTTCAACGTCGTACCTTATGTTGTTTTCCATTTTATCTCTCCTTTACAGGTTGATTTTATTATTATACCATATTTTTACATTCTTTTCAAATTTTTTAGTTACTTTAAGCTAAAAAACAGCCCAAATTGTTAAACTTTTTTGTCTAACAATTTGGGTTCACTTCAAGCACTTCATAGCTTTTGTTAATGGTACCGATGGTGGGACTCGAACCCACATGGTTTCCCGCCAGATTTTGAGTCTGGTGCGTCTGCCAGTTCCGCCACATCGGCAGGTGACTTATTTATATTACCAAAAAATGAACTAAAATTCAAGTATTTTAGTTCATTTTTTTAACTTTTAAATTATAATTTATAAACTTTTAGCTTACAATGATTTTCTAAAATTATTGTACAGCATCTAAAATCTTAGGTAGTACTTGTTTTTTTCTTTTTACATCTCCATTTAAAATTGCTACGTTATTACATAATTTTGTTTCATAAGCTTTTTCAAATATATCTCTTCTATTTCCTAAAACGATTACTTTTGATGAAGCTTCTAGTATATCTGTTACCATGAATATATAGCAATCTAAGTTGTTTAATAATATTTCGTTTTCAATTGCATGCTCTAAGTCTTTTTGTTTTTCTAATACGCTATCAACATCTGCACTGTTTATTTGAGATATAACAAATTTAATACCGTTTTTTTCAAATGGCTTTGAGTCTGTGTTTATTACTTCCTCTGATGTGTATCCATCTAAGTTAGTACCAGCTTTTAACATATTTAAGCCATAATCATACATACTCATTCCTGCAATACTAGATAATCTACTAGCCACAAGTTTGTCTTGTTCTGTACATGTTGGTGATTTAAATAATAAAGTATCTGATACTATGGCACTAAGCATCATTCCCGCCATTTCAGGTGTTATATCAATATCATTTTGTTTATATAATTTATATAAAATTGTAGATGTACAACCTACTGGCTCTACCATACAGAATACTGGGTTTGAGGTTTGTAAATTTAATCTATGGTGGTCAACTATCATTTTAATATTAGCTTTTTCAATTCCGTCTGCACTTTGATCAAATTCATTTGAGTCAACCATTATTACATTACTATTTTCATCAACTTTATCTAATAATTCTGGTGTTTTAACGCCAAAAGTTTTTAAAGCAAATTCTGTTTCTCTATTTACATTTCCTAATCTAAAACTTTCTGAATAATCCCCCATATTGGTTTGTAAATTAGCCATTGAAATAGCTGAAGCTATTGAGTCAGTATCTGGTTTTTTATGTCCAAAAACAAAATTCATTTTTTCCATTATATTTACCTCCGTTTTTTACTATCTTTCTCTCATGCTGACTTATATATTATATCATAAATTGGAAAATTAGTCAACTTTTGGAACAATTTGCATCGGCTTTTGGGAACAGGGCAAAAGTTGATAACTTAAACCTTGAATTTTTAAATTTTATTTCTGACCCTTAAAACTACTATTCCTATTACTATCACAGATAACGCTGTTCCTATAATCATCAAACCATTGTCAGCCACTTTATTATTATTATTTTCTATCTCTTCCTTTTGAATTACCTCTTCCTTTACTGAGGTTATATCATCATCAGGAGCAACTATATTTTCGGTATTCATTTTCTGCAGTACTGTATTGGCTTCATTACGAAGGATCTGTTGCTCTTGCTCATATTCTATATCTTCACTTACAGTTCTTTTATATACATTGATATTATACTTCTTTGTAGTTATATTATCTTCTGCTGTAACAGTTATATTAATATTATTATTACCTTCTTTTAAATTATCATTTCCTGCAATTTGTACTGTAGCAGCTATATCACTCGGAATTGCAAGTATATTTAGCTTGTTAGTATCATTTGAAATTTCTATTTTATAGTTAGTTATATTGTTATAGAATTCTGGAATAAGCTCATAGTTTTCTACTGCAAGGGTTTCTAAATCTGCATTTGCTTTTTCAGGATTACTTGTTTTTGTAACATGTATTGTATAATTTTTTGTATTAGTTTTATCTTTTGAAGTAACTTCAATTTGTATAATATTTTTCCCACTTCTTAAATTATCATTTCCTGTAATTTGTACCTGTGCTTCTCTATTTTCCGGAATGGCTGTTACCTCTATTGTATCTATGCTTTCATCAATTATTAAATAATATTCTTGTATACTTGGATTGAAATCTGGATTCACTCCTTCTAAGCCTAATCTCATAATTTCAAGCTTTGCATTATCATCACTAACAATTTTGTTTTCATCTATTTCAGATTGAACCTCAGTTTGTTCTGTTATTTCGTTTACCTCGCCAATATTGATGCTTAAATTGCTATAAGCCATATCAATTTCTTCGCCGTTTTCCTTATAGAACTCACCAATAATCGAAAATGAAGCTATTCCATCCTCTTTTGCTTTAAAATCAAGATTTAACAATTCTGTCAATGGCTTGTTTTTTCCCGTCTCTGAAAACCAAGTATATATTATTCTATTTTCTAGGACATTTAGGTTTTCTAGTTTTGAAATGCATTCTACTTTTTCATTATCAAAATATATCCAAATTGTAAAAGCTGCTATATTTGTTTTATCAATTTCTGCTATAACTTTAAATTCTTCATCTATTTGTATATTCTCTTTTTCACTAACTAAACCTATCCTGGTTTCTGCGTGGCAAGTAACACATAGTATTGTTAGAAGCATTAAAACTATTAAGTTAAAAATAATATAAAATCTTTTTTTCACTTCTATTTCCTTTCACTTATTATAATATTTTATTGCACAATATTTTCT
>CALURS010000205.1 GCA_944323215.1 Candidatus Gastranaerophilales bacterium
AGTGCTAAAAAAGTATTTGATATGATTGTTGACGGTGCTTGGAGAAACGGTGAACCAGGTATTATATTCATTGACAAAATGAATGCAGATAACCCAACTCCGCTTGTTGGCCCAATCGAATCTACAAATCCTTGCGGTGAAGTTCCTCTATTAGCTTATGAAGCTTGTAACTTAGGTTCTATAAACTTAGGCAGAATGGTAGAAAACGGTTCAATCAACTGGGATTTACTTGCTGAAACAACAAGAACAGCTATCAGATTCTTAGATAACGTTATCGCAGTAAATAATTATCCTCTACCTCAAATTTCTGAAATGGTTCAAAACAACAGAAAAATCGGTTTAGGTGTTATGGGTTGGGCCGATATGCTTATGAAATTAGGTATTTCTTACGCTTCAGCTGAAGGTACAAAACTTGCCGGTCAAATAATGGAATTTATCGATTACGAATCTAAATGCGAATCTATTGAACTTTCAAAAGAAAGAGGAAGATTTAATAACTTCAAAGGCAGCGTTTATGAAAAACCAAATTACCTTTATAACAAATATAAAGGAAAATCTGCAGGTAAAATTTCTGATGAACAATGGAAAGAATTGGATGAGCAAATTGCAAAAGTAGGCATAAGAAATGCTACAACAACTTGTATTGCTCCAACAGGTACAATTTCAATGATTGCAGGAGCATCAGGCGGTGTTGAACCTTTATTCGGTCTAGTATTTTCTAGATTGATTATGGATGGAACAGAAATGCTTGAAGTTAATCCTATCTTCAAGGATTACGCTATAGAAAACGGTTTTTATTCAGAAGCATTAATGAAAGAAATTGCAAAAACCGGTTCTGTTGCGCATGTAGACGGAGTTCCTGCTGATGCTAAACAGATTTTTGTAACAGCTCACGATGTTTCTCCATACTGGCACGTAAAAATGCAAGCTGCATTCCAGCTTCACACAGACAATGCTGTTTCTAAAACTGTTAACTTTGAAGAACATGCAACTCGCAAAGATATTGAAGAAGCATATATCTTAGCTTATGAAAACAACTTAAAAGGTATAACAGTTTACAGAAACAACTCTCGTCAATTCCAACCAATGAATTTGGATGACAAGAAAAAATCTCAAGAAACAAAAGTTGAAGAACCTGTAGTTGAAGAAACTAAAGAAGAATACAATCCAACAGGAGAAGTAAAAACAGTAAAATGTCCTGAATGCGGAAACGAAATTCAGATGGCAGAAGGCTGCTTTATCTGCTTGAAATGCGGATACTCAGGATGTTCATAGCGCGAGTGAGCTGAGGTTGGCGAAACACCATTAGCTTTGGACTTGCAATCCTTATCCCCTCCCTTGGGGGAGGGCTAGGGAGAGGGTAATGTAATATTAAGTTTTAGTGTGCAATACCGATAATAGCCTGACCTCCGGACTTCTTGCCTTCCTGCCCTCTAAAAAAGGGCTTATCCGCAAAATAAGATTGAGAGCAAATACTACCCCATAAAATTAAGGGGTAGTATTTTGTAAATTAATGTTAACATTTGCATAAAAATATAGCATTTTTTTTCTTTTAGAGTTTTTCATGAGAATAACTAAAGTTGTGTAAAATTTGAAAGGTGTAGAATTATGACAGATACAATGACAATCGGTCCTGCATTAGCAATTGGTGGAAACAAAGTTGAAATGCTACAAACAGGTAAAATTCTTGTAACCAATTCTAAAGGGAAAATGAAAACTTTGTCCCAAGACGAATTTAAAAAACAATTAGTAAAAAATCTTGACAATCTTGAAGCAGGAAAAGATTTTGAATTCAAAAAAGATAATAAAAAAGCAAAAGTTCTTACAGGTATAGGAGCTGGACTTGCTGCAGCTTATATTGGATTAAGCGTTGCAGTTGGTAAAGGTTCATTAACCAAAGCTGTTGCAAAACAAGGTAAAAAATTAGGATTTGCAGATAAGTTCAAAAACGTCTTTGTTGCAATTGGCGAAAGCGGTGTTAAACTTTGGAACAAAATCATTAGCAAAGCAAGTCAATTAAAAAATAAAATAACAGGCAAATCAAAAGCTTTACAAGAAAAACGTTATGCAACTTATTCAAAAGAAGAAGCTTCAAAAGACGCTCACAGATATTTTGCCGCAAATGCTGATACAATAAACTTATCTCAAGCTGAAAGAAATGCCGCTATAGCTGATGCAAAAGCAGCTTTTGCCAATTATGATCCGGTTAAATTTAAAAAATCCAAAGTATTAGAAGAAGCCGGACTAACAGAAAAACAATATAATGCAGTTAAAAAATACGCTAATTCAGGAGAAAAAGCAACTTTAACAAAATCAAGAAAAGAAGCGCTCCCTAATTGGATCCAAGATAAAGAATCTTGTCAAAGATATACAAATATGATAGAAGCAAAATTTACAAAAATTGATGAACAATTTGCTACAAAATAATTTAAATTTTCAAATTTTACACATAACAAAAATCACTCCCAAAATTCAGGGGGTGATTTTTTGTTTGGTTTGTTATAAAATTTTGTTATAAAGTTAGATTTTAAGAGGGAATTAAAAAATATGCAGGTATCATTAAATTGGTTAAACGAATTTGTAGACTTAACAGATAAAGAGGTTGAACAAGTAGCTCATGAATTGACTATGAGCGGTTTGGAAGTTGAAGAAATTGAAGAGGTGAAACCCCAATTTACAAATATAAAAACAGTAAAAATTGAAAAAATTGACAACCACCCAAACTCTGATCACTTACATCTTGTAACTGTTAATACAGGTGCAGGATTAAAAACAGTAGTTTGTGGAGCTCAAAACATTCAAGAAGGTCAAATTGTTCCATACGCATCAGTAGGTTCAAAAGTTTTAGACCGCAAAACAGGTGAAATGTTTACACTTACTCCTGCAGTTATAAGAGGGGTTGAATCTCAAGGTATGCTATGTTCTGCAGATGAACTTGGCGTAGCAGACAGAAATTACCAAGAAGAAGATGGTATTCTTGTATTAAACAGAATTTTCCCTGATGTAAAAATTGGAGAAGATGTTGAAAATGTTTTAGGTTTTGAAAAAGATTATATTCTTCACGTTGCACCGACAGCAAACAGAGGGGATCAAATGTCTGTTATCGGTATTGCAAGAGAATTAAGTGCTATTTTTGATAAACCTTTAAAATTCTCTCCGCTTGAATCTACAAGAGATCTATCTACTGACAAATTTAAGGTAGAAATAATTGATAATGACGTATGTAAATACTATTCAATCGGGGTTTTGAAAAATATAAAAATCAAACCTTCACCTGATTGGATGCAAAAAAGACTTATAACATCAGGCGTAAGAGCAATAAACAATGTCGTTGATATAACAAATTATGTAATGCTTGAATATGGTACACCATTCCACGCATTTGACTTAGACAAAATTAACGGCTACTTATGCGTAAGACGTGCAAAAGAAGGCGAAAAACTTGTTACATTGGATGGGGTTGAAAGAACTCTTACAACAGACAGCGTTTTAATCGCAGATGAATCCAAAGGGGTTTGTCTTGCAGGTGTATTCGGCGGTGAAAATTCCGAAATAGATGACAATACAAAAAATATAGCACTTG
>CALURS010000206.1 GCA_944323215.1 Candidatus Gastranaerophilales bacterium
GACCGTGTCTTATATGTAGTTTGCTTGTGATGGCAGCTAAGGTAAATATTAAGCTTGTAAGGATAGTCATTAGTAATGATAATTCATCCATTGCAAAGCCAAATTTGACTCCAAGCGGTTTTATCCAATCTGGTGCATATAGCGTTATATATCCGTTTGTGTAAAATAGCCAAAATAGCAAGGAATATATTAAGTGGACTACAAAACATCCTTTTGCAAAACGTCTTATAATAATATCGTTTTTGGAAAATATTGGTAGTACTATTAATATCCCAAAAATTAGCGGTAAAAATATTAAAATTGGCAAAGATAATATATTAGTTACATCAAACATTTATCCTATCCCCCCTAATGAATTTATTATATATGAGTACATTAATAAAATTGCTGAAAATATTATACCTAAAATAAGTGCACCATAAGTTATATAAGTTTGAATGTTTCTTACTTGTGCGTGTTCGACTTCTCTTGACGCAAATCTTAGGCATAGAACTATTAGCTTAACAGGTAATTCAAATATATTTTTTTCTATCCACTCGGCTAAGTGTACAAAATATCTGGCAATATAGAATAATATTTTATTCTCTGAGATGTATTTTTCAACTTTGTTAAAGAATGATGTTAATATTCCATATAAGGCAAATATTACTTTTGTGTAAAATTTATCAATATAAAAACCGTTTTCACAAATTTTCGCAAGGTGTCCCATATTTGAATCTTTTGTTCTTAAAGTTATAATAATAGCAATTATTGCACCTGCAAATGCTACCCAGAAAGGAGCTCCGAGAGTTGATGAATTAATCATAAAAGTACTTAGTATTACTACGATTAATAAAATCCATACGGATAATTGCTCTGGAATATTTTTTTGTTTTTCGGTTGTCAACGGGTATAGGCAGCAGAGCCTAAATATATAAACTGCACACATAAATGATACTAATAAAAATTCAATTGTTAAGAATATATTAGGTTTAAATGTCAGGAAAAATTGCTCTTTACAATTAAGTCCGACAAAAGCCAATCCGGAAAGAGCAAACGCTCCTATAATAAAAGTCGGTGTTATTGTTTGTTGTTTCGTTTCGTAGTCGATGTATTCATTGTTAGATAATCCATAGCTTAAAAATAGAGCTGCTTTTATAATCCCGTGAATAATTAAAAATATTACAGCTAAATTTATGTTCCCAAATCCGACAGCTGTAAGCATTAGTCCTAAATTTGCTGAGGTTGAGTATGCAAGAACAGATTTAATATTCTTTTGACAAATGGCACATAAAGAGCAAAATAGAGCAGTAAACATACCTAGCATAACGATAAAGATTAGCACATCTTTGGACATTGTAAAGAGTGGAAGTAGTCGGATTGTTAAGAATATTCCAGCAGCAACCATTGTTGCCGAATGTATTAGAGCACTAACAGGTGTTGGTGCGTTCATTGCATCTTGAAGCCACGTATGGAATGGAAATTGTGCTGATTTAGTCATTATCCCTGCAAGAAGCAGCATACATAAAATTATAAAAGTAAGATTATTAGTATGTGCGTAGGCTACTGAGGATATTAAATTAAAATCAGAAAAATCTAATGTTACATACTGTGGCGTTGAATACGCATACATAATGTAGATTAAGCTGACTATCCCACCTAGTAGGAGTGTATCACCAATTTTATTTATAATAAAAGCTTTAATTGCAGATAAAGATTTTAGCGGGTTTGTATACTTAAATCCTATTAATAGATATGATACAACTCCAACTAGTTCCCAGCCAATATAAATTTGAAATAAATTAGGAGAAACAAGTAATAGAGCCATAGCAAAATTAAATAAGTTCATATAAGCAGTAAAACGGTAATATTTAGGTTCATTACTCATATAAGAGGAAGAATATAACTGTATAAAAAACGATATAAAAAATAAAAGTAATAAAAAGGTTAGCGACAAATAGTCAATGTTAACACCAAGCTGAAGATAAAAGTTCTGAATTTTAATGAAGGAACAAAGAAATTCTGTAGGTCCATTAAGATAAACAAAAGCAATTGCACCAGCGGAAAAAATAAAACCTAATCCTGAGCCAAGCAAAGTTAGACAGGTAAGAGTCGATTTACCCATTCTAACGCCGAGGAATCTTCCGGTTCCGATAAGTATAAAAATCCAGAAAGGATATAATAAAACCCAAATTAAATTATCTGTCAAAAATTCAATCATACGTCATCGTACTCCTCGATGTTTGAAGTTTGTTTGTGTCTATACATGGCATAAAAAATGTATATAGCGATTGCGAGTTCTACTGCACCAGTAGCAATATAGAAAAGAGCAAAAATGTATCCATCAAAAGCTAAGTTTTTAGAATATAGCCCGAAAACCGTGAAATTAATGTTTACCGCTGTTAACATGAATTCAATTGAAATAAGGATTTTTATTACATTTTTCGAAATTACGGCTCCGCATAGACCTATCAAAAATAAAAACAGAGCTAAAGTTAAGTAGTGAAAAATACCGACATTATTTAGCATTATCAGATACCCCCGCAATAACAGCCAATAATAATACAGAGAATAATTCAAATGCAACGATATAAGAGGTGAAAAAACCGTCTGTTATAGCATCAAACATTCTGAAGCTATTTATATTTGAAATAGCATTTGGAAAAATTGAAGAAGGAGAAACATTGATGGCAATAGCGACTAGATAAACAAATGCCATTAGTATCAAACCAGAAGATATATAAATGGCATATTTTCTAACTCCGCTGACAATTTCATTTTTTTCATTTCTAACATTTGTAAACATAATAGCAAGAGCCAGCAGAATGGGAACGGCAACAACATATATGGTTAATTGCATAACAGCATTATATTCAGCACCTAAGAGATAAAAAATAAGTCCGGCTCCCATAAATACGAGAACACTAGCAAGAAGTGCATAGACAACTTTTTTAGAAAAGATTGTTATAATAGCAAATATTAATATTGTTAAGGCCGTAGGATAAAATATCAATGCACTCATTAATTTTCTCCTTTCTGTTCGTTAGAAACAAGTTCAATAACTAAGTCAGAACGATTTTCTTTGGCAAGTTCAAATTTTTCTCCAAGATGAATGGCATTAACTGGACAGTAGTATTGACAATTGCCGCAAAACATACAGCGACCAAGGTCAATTTTGTATGAAACGACCTTATTCCCATCTTTAGTTATTGAAATAGCCCGGCATGGACAAGATTGGATGCAAATGCCGCAGCCAATGCAATTTTTAAGGGTATGACATCCTCTGAAATTTTTAGGTAAATTAGGCTTTTCTTCAGGGTATTGTAAAGTGATTGCAGGCTTAAAGAGGTGTTTAAGAACAGTAATAAGAGGAGTGATTATACCTTTTAAAATGTTAAATATACTATTCATAGCACATCTCCTATGCTCTTAAGTATCATACAAATGAAAAGATTGAGAATCGCTAATGGCAGCAAAAAATTCCAAGACAATTTGAGTAATTTATCAGATTGTAATCTTGGCATAGTTGCTCTTACCAGCATAAATAAAAATACTACAAAACCGGTTTTAAGTAGCAACCAGAAGGTTTGTTCAAGATATAC
>CALURS010000207.1 GCA_944323215.1 Candidatus Gastranaerophilales bacterium
TCTCACATCTCCTTGTAATAATCTTTGCATTGGTGTATTTGAACTCATATCTCCAAGAATTTCATTTATTGCCCGCTTTTGTGCTTTCGTTAATTCAAACGGAAGATTCTTTATAAATTGCATTACCAGTCCATTTTCTTTTATTTTAAGCGGAAAAGCGTTATTTTGGATTTCTGCCTGCCTTCTTGTTAGTGCAAGTTTGAGCTGAATTTTAAAAAACTCTTCAAATATAAGAGAATTTCTTGCTCGTTCAAGTAATTGCATATCGTTTGGAAAATGCATTTGTTCTATGGCCTCTGCTTTATTTAGAAATCCGTATTGATTTATTAAATAATCTGGCAGTGAGTTCTTAATTTCAGACTTATATAGAGTAATAGCATTATAAATTGCATTTCGTAAAGTCTTTGGACTAAGGTTTTCACATAGAGGATAAATTGGGACGATTCTGCCTAAATTTAGGTTTTTATTTTCAAAAATCTCTGATGTTAATATTGTGTATGTTGGTTTATCTATGGTTAATTGATTGTCGTAATTATTTCTTTTTACTTTGCCGGAGAGCATTATATTTGCGTTTTTCGGAAATTGTGCTTTTGTTCTTTCTAGCATATATTTATTAGATTTTCCATAGAAAAAGTTTATTGAGATTTTCCCACTTTCATCAGCGATAGTTAATTTTATTATTCCAAGACCATTTTTAGAAGTGTAAGCAGAGATTGATTTAATATAGCCAAATATTGTTGTATCCATGCCTTCTTTTAGATTTTTGATTTTCGTTTGCGATGAGTAGTCAATATGCTTTGATGGAAAGTAATACAATAAATCATTTACTGTATAAATGCCTAATTTGTTAAACTTATATGCAACTTTAGGTCCTACTCCTTTAAGGTACATAATATCAGTTTGTGAGGCGGGCTTAATAGTGTTTGTATTTGATTTGTTATTTTCTGTGTGACCTGCTAGCTCAGATTTAATTGCTTTTATAAGACGCTCAATACTCTTTTTTCTTTCGGGGAAGCTATCTGTTATGTAGTTGTTAAAATGTTCATATAAAATCTGCCATTTTGGACTTTTCCCGTTTTCCTTCAGAATTTTTTTTATTTCCTCACACATAAATTTGGAAAAAGTTTTATTTTTTCCTCTAATGTCAATATATTGGTGTGCAATTTCTATTTCAACAGCTTTTTTAATGAGGTCGAAATTATACACTTTTATCCTCAATTATTCCTAAAACTTCATATATATCTAACTTTTGCATTTTTCCACGAATTTGTACATCAGATATTTTAATAACGTTAACATAGTTTTTTACATATTCATAAGTATCTGGACCTATTAAGAAATTTGTTTTGTATATTTTATTATAACTTTCAATTCTGCTTGCAAGGTTTACTGTATCTCCAATAACTGTATATTCCATTCTTTTTTCAGAGCCAATATTCCCCACAAAGACTTCTCCGGTATTAATTCCTATGCCTATTTCAATTTTAGGTTTACCTTCCTCTAACCATTTGTGTTGAAGTTTTTTTACTTTTTTTAGCATATCATTAGCACATTTTACTGCGTTAAGTGCATGATTTTTATCGTTTATTGGTTCGCCAAAAATTGCCATAACCGCATCACCGATGAATTTATTAATTATTCCGTTATGTCCTGTTATTATTGGTTCCATTTCAGTAAAGTATTCGTTTAATATATTAGAAACTTCTTCTGCTGTTAGTTTTTCGCTCATTGATGTGAAACCGCGAATATCAGCAAATAATACAGTTACTACAGAACGCTTTCCACCAAGTTTTAGTTCATCAATATTTTTGACAACCTTCTCCATAATATCATCTGAGATATATTTCCCCATTGCTTTTTTTATTTTTTCTTTATTTTGACCTTCAAGTAAGAAACGGTGTAAATACCCAAAAATCATAGTTATTATACTGATAATAACAGGTGTAATTATATTGATTGCAAATCCGTGATAGAAGCATATTCCTGCAATTATAAGATATACAATTAATGTACTTGTAATTACAGAAAGGGAAATAAATATTGTTTTCGTCCTTATTAAGAAATATATCAGAATAGATGCAAAAATTGATAATAGGAAGTTTTGCCATATAGTAAAGGATTTTAGAAAATTGTTGTTAATCGCATTATCAAGTACAGTTGCAAGAATATCTGTCCCGGGGTGTCTTGGAGAAACTGATGAATGAAGAATATCCGATAACCCAGTTGATGAGGCTTTTACGTTTGCACCAAGTATTACATATTTATTATTAAATATATCAGGAGATAGTGTTGGTTGCTCTCCTCTCTTTACACGTTCATAGTCATCTAATATTTTAATAGCCGAAATCGTTTTGTGCGAGTAATTGTTATCGTACATTTTATAATATTTAATTGGTGTTCTATGGTGTCCGCCAATATATCTTCTATATTTTGGTGCACTTAGGTTTGTTTTATCGCAGGTAATACTCTCTTGTGTAATCGTACATTCAGGATTTTTATTTGCAAGCAGATAGCCTCTAAAAGCTAAATATGGGTATAAATATTGCTTATATGCAACAAATAATGAAATGTCTCTTGTTACACCATCTATATCTTGAGGGCAAGTTACCGGTGCAGCATACTTGTTTACTCTGTAATATGCTTCTGGAAACGGTAGTATACTCTTAAACCTGAAGCCTTCAAAATATTCTCTATTATCATTTACAGGCGTAGAATATTTTAAATAGTACTTTTCGTCTTGTTCAACCCCTCTTTGATAATTACTGTATTCATTGAATGTTAATTCCATGCCTGAAACTAAATTATTTAATTTGTTAATTTCTGCGAAATATTTCTTATCAGATTCAGGATTTTCCTTATCTAACGTCCCTATAATAGCATCATGTATGATGATTTTGGGCTTAGAGTATTCACTTATGTATTTAAAAATATTTGAATACATTTCACGCTTCCAAGGCCACCGATATTTGCCAATTGAGGCATCATCAATAACGATTATTATAATGTCATTACTCCCATGTTTGTGAGCTGTAAACATTTTTGTCATAAAATCATAGATTTTAGGTTCAAAAAAGCTATTTGAAACCCAAAATGCTACGATGAAAAATATAATTGCAGCAATATATATAAAAAATGTTTTTATCCCTCGCATATTATTATGATATAATAAATTAAAGAAAAAGGATAGACTAAAATGAGTGAGAATTTAATTGAGTTATTAACGCAAGAAAAATTGTACCCTATAATAAGATGTTCAGACCCGAATGAGGCAATAGAAGTGGGTAGAGCCATGATAAAGGGTGGTATAAAAATTTTGGAAGTTAATATTGAGTCTACAGAATTATATAAAGCTGTACAGGAACTTTCAAAAGAAGCATACATTTGTGCAGGAAGTATAATAACTGCACTTCAGGCTCAAATGGCCTTAGACTGCGGCGCTGTTATGTTTTCAAGTCCGATTTTTCAGATGAACTTAGTAAAAATTTCAAAGAATAAGCGTGTACCTTTTATTGCAGGTGTTTCAACGGCTAATGAAGCATATTCAGCTTGGAAGTCACGAGTTCCCTT
>CALURS010000208.1 GCA_944323215.1 Candidatus Gastranaerophilales bacterium
CAATTTATTATTATCTTGTTTATAACCTTTTTTTTTTTTTTTACGACTGATATTATCACAAAGAACATAACGAGATAAATCGTAAGTAATAGGTTTAAAACCGCTCATTCTGCTTCCCTTTGTTCCCTCTATATCAATTTGTAAATTTCTATTGTTCTGAAATGGTGGTATGCATAATAAAAGTTCGTCTTTTGATATTAAGTTCTTTGCAAACAAATGTTGAGCAATACATCTCGCATATTGTCTTATTGCGATATTGTTAATAGATAAATTTTTTGAAGAATTAAATATCTCTTTAAATATAAAATCTTTGAAATATTGTAGTACATATATATCCTCATCTTTTGAATATGATAACCCCATTGCAATTGCTAACAACTCTTCTTTCATTTGAGGATCATTAGTTGTTTTATATGTTAGTTCGAATAATTTTAAAAATTCATTTGGTGATAGCAGAGCCCATTTCATTAATTCTTTTCTAAACTCTTCCCTTGCGATATTATCAATATTTGTCAAAGACCAAGCATAGATTAGAGGCAGACCATTAAAGATATCTTTTGAAGTTAATTGATAGACTTTAGGATGAAACTCACTCGTTATTTTGCAATCCCATTTTTGTCCTTCACTATCTCTCAGCCATTTTTGAATAGACCATATAAGATCTCGCTGCATGGGTAATTCAAATTTGCTTAAAAATTCTTGTAATAATATGCCACCTAAAGGATGGTTAGGAATACGAGCAACAGGAAGAATTAATTTGTTTAATGTCATTATTAAACAGGACGAATTATGTCCCATGAACTTTAAAACCCGGTCTTTATATTCTTTTGATATTTCTATTGCGTTATTAACTAAAGCAAAAAAATCTAGCCTAACAAGTGAATCACAATACATATTTTCTCGAAAATATGGTATATCTGAAATCAATATTTTTTTCTTTTCTAGCAATAATGCTGCGTAAATTGATAAACAGTTATCTGATTCTATTTCAGTTTGGGAAAATTCTGAATCAAAAGGATTGTCATATTTTTCAATTAAACAAACAGCTAAAATATAATCAAAAAAAGGTTGAATACCTTTCATATAAAAAACAGTATTAGGCGATAATAGTTTTTTAGAACGTTCTATATATCTTTGAAGAAATCCATTATTCTCAAGAAAATCTAATATTATTATTACATCTTTTTTTTCTAATAGAGATAGATTCTCATTATTTAGCAATATTTCAACTAATTTATTTTCATATATTGTTGGATTTTGTATAAAATAATCTGACAATATTGATAATGTGTTAAAAATTATATTATTTGATTCTGAAAATTTTTGATATGTCTTACAAAATTCTTTTTCAATATTTTTTAATTTCTGTTGTATTAGACTTGTAATTGTATAAAGTTTATTTTGAACTCCATTAATTCTTTGATTCTTAAATAATTCACAAAATAATTTTAATGATAATGGTGTTCTCAAAAACCATTTAATAAGCTCAGGATTTTCTACCTTAATATTGTAAGCCCTAATATATGATTCAAATAATTGATAAGTTGGAGTATCACCATCTTCATATATATAAAATATATTTCTATTTAAATCATCTTTAATATCAATTAGTTCTGCTACGTTATGTCGTGAAGTAAATACAAATTTTATTCTTGGATGATTTTCTCCAATAACATTTGCTTCATTTATTTTGTTTATCCAAAAATCATACGGTTTAATTTCATCTAGACCATCTATACAAATAATGATTTTAGCTTTATATGTTTTTTGATTACAAGATAACGTATTATTTATTTCATTAAAAATACATAACGATTCAAGAGCCGATAAAATTTCATTCTCAGACCACGTATTTGCTAAATTTAAAGATTTTATTAAAATATCTTTCCATGATGCATTATTATCAATATTTTTTGCAGTTATAAAAATTGGGATATTATATTTTTCTTGCAAATATTTATCAATAACCCCAGCAACACCGTGAGTTTTACCTGTTCCAGGTGCTCCAATTATCCATAAGATATGCTGGTATAAAAGTAATTGCCTGGTCTTTTGTACATTATCAAAAGAAATGTAATCATAATTTTTGATTATTTTTTCTAATTTCCTATAATATGAGTTTGAACAACTATTACATTCTGCAAATTCTTCTAAAAGTGTAGCGAAATCAATTTGTTTTATATTTTCAATTATGTGATTATTAATTTCTTGAGTAATTAGAATTTTATTGTTTTTTAAAGTACTTATATTTTCCTTTACTGTTTTACTAATTTGTTCAAGTGTATTATTTAATTTATCTGATACATTGCACCATTGATTTACTTCTCCAAATATTTCCAAAATATAAAGATATTTGTTTTCAATAGTATTTAAATGGTTTAATACTTTTTGTTTATTTATGCCTATATAATCATCTAATTCCTTAGAAATTTGCCCTTCTATATGTAAATCCGGGGAATATTTGTATTTTAACCAGCTACCTTTTTCTCTATTAAAACTTTCAATTAACACATTGTAATCAAAGTCAGACACTTCAAACCAATATCGTTTAAGGTGATAACATCCAGGGGTTTGTAATTGATTTAAAATTTCATTATCACCCCATAAGATAAGCTTCAATTTAGGGTAATCTTTTCTAAAGTTTTCTACTATTTTACTCCATTTTGAATATTCAGGATTTTCAATAGGCTTTTTGCCTCGACCTATTTTAATATTTCCTAAATCTCTAGGAACACATACAATATATTTTTTTATATTTGGTCTTAGTTTTAATGCTGTTTCAATAGATGTTTTTATCTGCCTAAATTGGTTATCTGTAATAGCATCAGGAAACCATTTTGCTTGTAAACCAATAAAGGTACCATCTTTAAATTCAGCATAGGACTCAACACCGCCATCACCACCTGAACCATTGACAATTACTAAGTCTTTTATACCATTGGAAAATTCACGATAGCAATACTTCTCAAAAATTTGATTACAAAAAGCTTCAAATGCTCTTGTATTTGACTCATTATGAGTTTGAAATTTTTGCCAGTTCAAAGCGATACCCCTTTTATTCTAATTATAATACAAATATGTATATTAAATTTTGTGTAAGAAAACATAGCCTTCAGTTTTTGTGATACTATAGAATAGTGTTATAAGAGGGTTAAAATGAAGAAATTATCGCTTGCAAAGTTAGAAACTTTTTTAAAAAGTCAATGTGATGCATTAAGAGGCAGTATGGATGCTTCAGAATACAAGGATTATCTTATTGCAATGATTTTCCTTAAACGAGTAAATGACCAATTCAGGGTTGCTCAAGAACATTTTAAAAAAGAATTGAAACACTCATATCCTGATATATGTGAAGAAGATTTACTTGAAGCAATTGAAGATCCACTAAGAAAAGATAAATATGATTTTTTTGTTCCACCTCTTGCAAGATGGAAGATGGAAACATTGCCTAAGGTATTTGAGCAAGAGCAATATGAAGCTATAAAAAAAGCTGAAGAAATTATATCTAACCCGAAGTGCACAGAACAAGAAAAAATAGGAGCAGAAAATGATATAGAGTG
>CALURS010000209.1 GCA_944323215.1 Candidatus Gastranaerophilales bacterium
TAAAAAAGGTGAAATTAACCCATATAATAAATATTTTACAGGAACAACCTACTTAACAATGTTAGTAGAGAAAGAGCCTAACTGGAATTCGTCAATTGGAAATGTAACGTTTGAACGAGGTGCAAGAACGAATTGGCATAAGCATTCAGGCGGACAAATACTACTTGTAACAGCAGGAGAAGGTCTCTACCAAGAAAAAGGAAAAGAAATCCAAATTCTTAAGACCGGTGATGTTGTAAAAATACCTTCAAATGTAGTTCATTGGCACGGAGCCTCACCAAATAGTGAGTTTGCACATATTTCCATAGAAACAAACATTCCGAACAATACTACCACTTGGCTTGAGCCTGTAACAGACAAGGAATACAAATAAGAAGGTAAAAAATGGAATTAGAAGCATTTTTAGAACATTTAAACAGCGGGAAAGAAGTAATTGCAGGTACTGAAATGCTCAGCTATATGACTGAATTAGCAGATGAAGCAATGAGATTATCCGATGAGCTAAATAATAAATATAACCCGCCCCAAAAGGTAAATGAACTATTTTTCACACTGATAAACAAACCGCAAGATAAAACCTTCAGACTATTTCCGCCATTTTATACAAATTGCGGTAAAAACATAACCTTAGGTAAGAATGTATTTATCAATTCATGTTGTCATTTTCAGGACCAAGGTGGAATATTTATCGGAGACAATGTATTAATCGGGCATAATGTAGTTATAGCAACATTAAACCATAATCCGATACCATCACAAAGAGCATCAATTTTTCCCAAACCCGTTAAAATCGGGAATAATGTTTGGATAGGCTCAAACGCAACAATCCTTCCCGGGGTAACAATTGCAGACGGAGCAATAATAGCAGCAGGTGCTGTTGTAACAAAAGATGTAGCCACAAATACGGTTGTAGGAGGAAATCCTGCAAGAATAATAAAAAAAATCGGAGAACAAAATGATTAAAAATATATTATCAATAATTGTATTACTACTTGTAATTATAGGAGCAAATAATATGAGTATAGCTAAGAATAACAATTGGGACAAAGTATTCCCCAAGAGTGACAAAGTTACTGTAAAAAAAGTGGAATTTAAAAACCGATACGGAATAACTCTAGCAGGAGATTTATACACCCCAAACACATATCAAAAAGGAGAGAAACTACCTGCAATAGCAATTTCAGGACCATTTGGAGCCGTAAAAGAACAAGCTTCGGGACTATACGCTCAAACTCTTGCAGAAAGAGGATTTATAACACTTGCATTTGATCCTTCCTATACCGGAGAAAGTAGTGGAGAGCCAAGAAATGTTGCGTCACCTGATATAAATACAGAGGATTTCAGTGCTGCTGTAGATTTTTTGAGCAACCAAGAAGATATTAATCCTGACAGAATAGGAATATTAGGTATTTGCGGTTTTGGCGGATTTGCATTAAACGCTGCACAAATAGATACAAGGATTAAAGCGACAGTAACCTCAACAATGTACGATATGACAAGAGTAAGTGCAAAAGGTTACAATGACAGCATGGATGAAAATGCACGCTATGAATTAAAAACATCTCTCAATAAACAACGAACCGAAGACTTTAAAAACGGAACATACGCCAAAGCAAGCGGCCTCCCTGACAAATTGACAGGTGAAGAACCACAGTTTGTAAAAGATTACTACGGGTACTATAAAACACAAAGAGGATTTCATAAAAACTCCATTAACTCCAACGGAAATTGGAACACGACATCAAGCCTTTCATTGATAAATTTACCGATTCTTGCCTATAGTAAAGAAATAAGAACTCCCGTACTGATGATACACGGAGAAAACGCTCATAGCAGGTACTTTAGTGAAGATGCGTATAAGAAATTAAAAGGCGATAACAAAGAACTTCTAATAATCAAAGATGCCAACCACGTTGATTTATACGACAATCTTGAAAAAATCCCATTTGATAAAATAGAAGAATTTTATAGAACAAACCTAAAATAAATATTATCATATACAGAACAAAATCCGAATACATCGTACCTAACCGCCTGTAGTCGCTTGTTAAGTACGATGTATTCGTATAACCTTTTAGTATGACTTATACTGACAAAGAAATAATGAAAAAATTTGGAGAAAAAGTAAAACTCTATAGGAAGAGTGCTGGCTTAACACAAGAAGAACTTGCGGAGAAATGTGAATGCTCAAAGCAAACGATATCAGGAACAGAAACCGGTTATAGCTTTCCATCATCAAAAGTATTATTCAGCTTATCAAAAGTATTAAATATCCCACTAATGAACTTATTTAATTTTGGAGAAGATGAAACAAGTTCGAATAAAGAATTAACATCAATATTAGAACAATACATGTCACGCTTGAGTTATGAAGAAAAGAATCTTGTACTAAAGGCTCTGCAATTTATAACTGAAAACTACAGAAAATAAAATCATATTTTCAAATTCTTTTTTAAGATTAACTTTTGAAATTTTACTAAACTTGTTTCATAATAGAGATAAGGGGAAAGCTGATTAGTATGAAAAAGTCGGAAGCAAACAGATTTCATATATATTGTAATCTTGCTCTTGTTTTGACAGCACTTATAACAGGATTGTCATTTAGTGCACAAAAATTTGGAATGCTATACGTTGAGCCGTTTACTTTTAATACTCTTAGATGTCTGATAGGCTCTATTTGCTTAATCCCGTCAATATTTTTATTAAAAAATGTTATCCCTAAACCAAGAAACAAAAAACAGTATCGCAAGAATACCATTAAAGGCGGATTAATTGCAGGTGCTGTTCTTTTTATCGCTCTCTCACTTAACCAGTATTGTATGATTGTTGCTCCGGCTGGAAAAGCAGGGTTTATTACTGCACTATACATAATTTTTGTCCCTATCATTACAACCTTTTTAAAACAAAAGTTGTCATCTAGAGTCAAACTAAGTATCTTTATTGCAACTATCGGTTTATACCTGCTTTGCGGTCAAACTAATTTCGAGTTTAACATCTGGGACTTTTTCCTCTTAATGAGTGCCTTCTATTTTGGTTTACATATTATGGTTTTAAACCACTATGCTAAAAAAGCAAATGTAATCAAGCTCTCCTGTATTCAGTTTTTAATAGCAGGGTTACTCTCATTACCATTAATGCTATTATTTGAAGCACCAACCATTAATGCAATATTATCGGCTTGGAAACCAATTCTGTTTATTGGTGTAATCGTTACAGGTATTGGTTACACACTCCAAACTTTTGGGCTAAAAGCCACAAAGCCAGTTATAGCAGCTCTAATTCTTAGCTGTGAATCTGTTTTTGCACTGATTGGAGGAATGTTACTACTTAACGAAACACTCTCACCAAAAGAAACCCTTGGCTGTATTATTATGTTTTTAGCAATATTATTATCCCAACTTCCTCACAAACATAAATCTAAAAAGGTAAATAATGCCTTACTGTGTAAAGAAATGTAAAAACATGTTTTGAAAAAATTAAAGTTTTGCCTACAAGCTGCCGTAAACATGGACATAAGGGA
>CALURS010000210.1 GCA_944323215.1 Candidatus Gastranaerophilales bacterium
GGCCAAATCAAAAATCAGTCTTTCAGCATAATCCAACGATTCCTCAATAGAGGTTAAATCATAACCACTCGTTACTATTTCTGAACCGGCATTAATCAGTGCCCTTTTCATTGCCTTTTCTTGGACAAGCTTTGCATAATACTCAACATTTGATGTTGTTATCGTTTTGTAACTTAAATCATTTATAAACGCTCTACCTCCTACAAGCTCTAACTTACTATTAAAGCTCAATACGTCTGATACAGAAACGATATCTATACGCTCATTTGCATTGAACAATTGCAACATAGCCTCATATACATATCTATGTGCAGGCTTGTAAAAAGATTCTGGTTTAATTTGCTCAACTATTTTAGTTAAGCAAACCGGATTTACTAATATTGCACCTAATATAGCTTCTTCAGCTTCGATATTTTGCGGCATTAGCTGAGATATATCATTATTACTTGTTTTTTGTTTGATAGCTGGCACTTTTTTCTTCCCTTGTATCTCAATTTTACATTGGAAAAATATACAATTAAATATTTCTTTAGTAAATAGTTACATTATTTAACTAAAAAAACAACCTGTGAATCTTTTCACAGGCTGCTTCTTTCATAAACTTATATTACCAATCAACTTTCCAATTATTATCAGCCATCCTACCCGTACAATTTACACTTAATGAATCTTCTGTACAGCTTGATGAATCCATTCCTAACACTTTACTACCAACCGGTAACATAAGACCATAGGTAGTCAAAACAAATTGGAACTGATCAATACCCGGCTTATTCGGATTAGGATCAGCGGTAACACCATTTATATCAACATCCACAAGTGCATAGCCGCTTCCTGCAGATGCAGGTACAGATCCGGCAGAACCAGCTGAAAACTTAACCCACGTTCCGTCTTTCAATGTATACCAAGAATCAGATGCCGCTGTCATAATTAATACTTCTTGCAACTTAGAAACAAAATCCGAAACACTCGTTTCTGCCAATATTAACTCCGGATCATCCAATAATACACGACCAACTGCTTCTTCTATCGAGGCTTGAGTTTTTGCTAATATTGGACCGGTTCCGGCATCTCTATGTAATTTGGTTAAAGATGGTAATGTTAATGCTGCAACTATTCCGATAATTCCTATCGTTATTAGTACCTCAGCCAATGTAAATGCTTTATTTCTAATTTTCATATATAGCCCTCTTTTAATTCTCTTTCTCATTATACCCTTTTTTTCTCACAAAAATCAACCTGTTAAATTTTATTATTTTTATTAACTTTTGTAAAAATTTTTTAATTTTAATCAATTCCGTAAAAAGTATATACTTTTTATATATATCATTTTTATTATTTTGAGGCATAAATAATATGAACGAGAAAAATTCTCTGCTAAAAACCCAAAATACTTATTTTATAAATGGCTTGAAATATACCACTTCAGTATATTGCAACGGAAAGCCGGTTAAAATTTCTAAGTATTTTTCTGACGGGAAAATTTCTCAAATATATAATTATGAAAATGGACAATTAACACTCAAAACAATTTATAACAGAAAAGGGGATATAATTGAAAAAATTAGTTACTCCTACTACGATTACGGCGACATAGCTACTATTATTAGTGAAAAAATTAATTCCTTAGTTTCCGTTACATTCATTCAAGATGAAGAGCATAAAATTGTTAATATTAGATTAAGGCATAACAATTTGATAATAAAAAAAATCGACTATGAATACTCTAATTCAGATATAATATGCACAGAAGTCACTCAAGCAGGGGAAAAAGTATATAAGTTAGACAAGGCACCAATTGCGGGCGAAAAATGGCTAACCTCTCCTCAAAAAGATTCATTAGTTATGAGAAAACTAAAAGTTGCTATGGCTAGCGGAATATAGTTGAATTTTATATACAATGTGATATAATAATTATATATGGAAATTTCAGCATTAAATTCACTAGAAAATAGCTACGGTATTCTGAATTTGCAAAATGATGCACTTACCCCCGTAAGATCAACTGCAAAAATATCTGAGATAGAAGCTGAAGCAAATAAAAAAGGGTTTAGTATTGTCGATGATTCTGTCGATAATGACAATGACGGAGTTATAACATCACAAGAAATTGATACATATTTTGAATTCGCACAAAACTTTATATCCAGTGAACAAGGAAATCAAAAAATTGAAGCTAAAACTTATAATGATATTGTACTTAATAATGCAATCAAATCATATAATGCTTCATACTCAGGGAACATAGCCTCTTCTACTTTTTCACTAAAAGT
Source organism: Candidatus Gastranaerophilales bacterium (assembly GCA_944323215.1). Taxonomy (GTDB): domain Bacteria; phylum Cyanobacteriota; class Vampirovibrionia; order Gastranaerophilales; family Gastranaerophilaceae; genus CALUTH01. The sequence continues at coordinate 2,274 of CALURS010000210.1, forward strand.
ATAAATAGTTTTCTTCATTATCATATTAGGGTATAATCTATTAGAGAATATATTTTATTATAATTAGCTGTATAAAGTTAATTGATAAATAGTCTTTAAAAGGAGAAAATATGAAGAAAAATTCAATTATTGTTTTACTAATATTACTAGTACCCATGATTGCATATTTTGTACTGTCACACAATACAAAAAACTCCGTGGTTGAAGCTCAATTAAATCAACCTCAGATGATAAAATTTGCATCTAAAATGTGCTATGATTGCCAACGACTAGAAAAGGTAATGGAAAAAGTTTATCCTGATTATTTAAATAAAGTTACCTTAACAGAGATTTCTGTTCAAAACAATGCATCCTCAGTCCAAGATATGATAAAAAAATATAAAGTAAAATTGGTACCAACCTCTATTTTTATAGATAAAAACGGAAATGTTAAAGCTCGAGTTGAGGGCTACATGGATGAAAATACATTGCGTAATTATTTGAATGAGATAGCAAATAATGGATAATTTAGTTGACGTTTTTCAAAATCCTTTACAATTTAACTTCTTAATGCTCATAGCAGCCTTTATTGGCGGTGTCATTGCCTCAATATCACCTTGCTCTCTTGCAATGTTACCTGTTATTGTTGGATATGTCGGCGGATACAGCAAAGAATCAAATTTAAAGACTGTGCTTCAAGTTTTATCTTTTATTTTTGGAATGTCTGTTGTATTTTCTGCTATTGGTATCATATGTGCCTTAACAGGAAAAGTTTTAGGCTCATTTACCGGCGGTTACTTTAGCATATTAATTGCATCAATAATTCTTATAATGGGTTTAAAATTAATGAATATACTGGACTTTGAATTCCCCGTGATAGTAAAACGTTTGCCTTCAAATAATGGTAGTAAGACTTTTTTATATCCATTTATTTTGGGTATGGTATTTGCCTTGGCTGGATCTCCGTGTTCTACTCCTATATTAGCAAGTATTATGGCATTCGCCTCATATTCTGAAAATCTCATTATTTCAGTTATTATGTTATTCTTGTTTTCTTTTGGGCAGGGCATTATTTTAATTATAGCAGCGTTATTTACTTCAGGAATTAAACAAATGAAGCAATTTTCAAAAATTTCTGATATGCTCTTAAAATTGTCAGGGTTATTGTTGGTCATTGTTGCTTTATTTCTATATTACAAGTCTTTTCATTCATTCTTCTAATTAAAAGAACACATTTAAAAAGGAC
>CALURS010000211.1 GCA_944323215.1 Candidatus Gastranaerophilales bacterium
TATTGCTTCACTGTACTCATCAGGAACTTGCGGGCATATATCGGACTGCTCAGATATATTAACTTTCATCAATTTATCTTTAAGTTCAAGAATTATTTTCTGTGCTAATTTGGGGCCTACACCTTTGGCTCTGGTTAGTTCTTTGTAGTTTTGAGATTGTACTAATGATATTAATTCATACAAATCGAATTCACTAAGAAGCGTAAGTCCCATCTTTGTTCCAACCCCTGATACCGAAGTTAAAATTAAAAAGATATCACGTGTTTCCCGATTTGTAAATCCGCATAAATACATTGTATCTTCACGATGAATTAGCGCTGAATATATTTTCATCTCAGTATTTTTCTCAGGTAAACCTGTATAATCCCTTGAGGTAATTTCAAACTTATACCCAACCCCATTATTTTCTAACGTAATAAAAGTCCCTTTTTCTGTTCTGCGTTTATCTTCAAGGACTCCTTTTATAAAATCATACATAATAATCTTCTCCAACGGTATTTTTATTATTCAGCAACGCCAAACAATGATAATTGCGGTTCACTGCCCGCATCTTCAAGTGATTTTTTCTTTGTAGCCAAATTTTTTGCCATATCACGCTGCATTCTGCTCATCAAATCTTCAGAGCGTTTTATAACAGGATTAGGGAGCCCTGCCATCTTAGCTACCTGAATTCCGTAACTTCTGCTTGCCCCGCCTTGAACTATTTTACGCAAAAACTCAATTTCTCCGTTTTGTTCCTCAACTGTTACACGATAATTCTTTATCTGCGGATAATTATTTGTCATTACATTCAACTCGTGATAATGAGTTGCGAATATACAACGAGCTTTTATTTTTTGAGCTATATACTCTGCAACCGCCCAAGCTATTGCGACTCCGTCATAAGTACTCGTGCCTCTGCCTATTTCATCAATTAATATAAAACTTCTTTCTGTTGCAAAATTCAATATATAAGCCGTTTCGCTCATCTCTACCATAAAAGTTGAACGACCAAGACTTAAATCATCACTTGCCCCAACCCTTGTAAACACTTTATCTACTATGCCTATCTTTGCATAATCAGCTGGTACATAAGAACCTATCTGGGCCAATATTACTATTAAAGCATTTTGTCTCATATAAGTAGATTTACCGGCCATATTTGGACCTGTCAATATCATTAACTGGGTCCTATTCTCAGAGTCTGCTACTAAGTCCAAGTCATTACTTACATAAGCACCCAAAGGAAGCAAACGTTCTACTACAGGATGTCTGCCATTTATTATTGAAAACTCCAAACTTTCATCGATTTCGGGTTTTGTATAATTGTTCTCTACTGCCACAGAGGAAAAAGACAATAAACAATCTAAGCTTGCAACGGACTCTGAAAGTTCTCTTATTATATCTACATACTCTTTTGAATAACGTCTGAAATCATTAAATAATTTCTTTTCCAGCTCAACAGATTTTGATTGAGAAGCCAGCACTTCATCTTCGTGCCGTTTCAATTCCGGAGTTATGTATCTCTCCGCGTTTGCAAGTGTTTGCTTTCTTATATAAGTTTCCGGAACCTTTTGAGAATGAGAATTAGTTACCTCAATATAGTATCCGAAAACTCTGTTATAATCGACTTTTAAGTTTGTTATCCCAGTCTTCTCTTTCTCAGTTTCAGTAAAATCTTTTAACCACTGTTCTCCACCCCTTAACAAATCGCGGTAATAATCAAGCTCGGCATTTACTCCTTCTTTAATCATTCCGCCTTCTTTCATCGTTAATGGTGCATTTTCGTCTATTGTTCTTGAGATAATATCATAAAAGTCTTCTAACTTTTTCTGATATTGTATAACATTATCTAAAACACTTATTCCCGCCGATTGCACAGTTGCAAACAAATCAGGAATAACAGCAAGAGAATATTTCAAATTAAGAAAATCCCTTGGTGAACCGCTTTCATTACTCAACTTGGATGACAAGCGTTGTATATCATATATTGAACTTAATATTCCTGTTAACTTTTCTCTTGTTGAATAATCATTTATAAGTTGTTCAACAACGCCTTGACGAAACTTTATTTTTTCAACGCTCTTTAGCGGCTGACAAATCCAATTTCTTAAAAGTCTTGCACCCATATTGGTTACTGTTTTATCTATAGCCCAAAGCAAAGTACCCATTTTGGATTTATCACGCATTGACTCTACAAGCTCCAAGTTTCTTCTTGTATTTGAGTCTAAAAGTACAAAATCTGATAACTCATAGGTTTTTACCAAATCAAATTTTGGCAAACTACCCTTCATATTTTCCCAAACATAAGCTAATACGGCAGATGCGGCACGATATGCCAATTGATATTCTTTATAACCTTCACAAGAAGTTGAAAAAGAAGGATACACACTTTTTAAATTATTACAAGCAAACTTTTCACCAAAAACTTTAGCTGGGATTTTTGAGCAATTATAAACAGAAGTTATTTCCTCAGGCAAATTCAAAATTTCCTCTGGCACAATCTGAAACGGTTGAACTTCCTGATTAGCCGATGGTCCTATAACCTCTGCGGGTTTTATACGTCCCAATTCCGTTAATACAACACCTATATCACCTTGCGTTGCTTTGAATTCTCCCGTTGAAATATCTGCATATGCAAGTCCCCATTTCCCTTTTTCTTCAAAAACCGCACAGATATAGTTGTTTGTTTTCTTCTCTAAATAGTCACTTTCTATAATCGTACCTGCTGTAATTGTCCGTACAACACCTCGTTTTACGATTTCACCTTTCTCTACATCTTTTGGGTCCTCTAACTGCTCACAGATTGCAACTTTATGACCTTTTTCCAGTAATTTTTGCAAATATCCGTCTACCGATTTTACCGGAATCCCTGCCAATGGCACCTTCCCATATACTTTACCTGCATCTCTGCCTGTTAGAGCTATTTCTAAATCTTTTGAAATGGTAACAGCATCTTCAAAAAAAGTTTCATAAAAATCGCCCAAACGATATAATAATATTTTATTAGGATTTGAAGCCTTTATATTCAAATATTGACGCATTACAGGCGTAGTATCTTCTAATACAACATCCCCTGAATTTATATAGTTGATTTCATTCTTTATCATAGATATAATTTTACAATAAGTATAGACTGGGGTGCAAGTAATGTTGAGATTAATTAAAATTATATTTAACGCAACAATTCTTGTCCTTGCAATAATAGGATTTAATACAATCGGCGGACAAAAATATGTTGATGCTCTTATAAAAAATGTATCTGATTTCATAAAAGATAACGCTCAAGAGCAGGCAAAAGAAATTGGGGATTTTTCAAATGTAGACAAAGAGTTTGAAATAAACAACTCCTTTAAAGTTCTTGGATACAAAGGGGTTTTATCAACACATAAAGCTTCAGGACAAAGACTTATAATACTTAATACAGGTAAATCAGAAGTTTTATCCCAAACAGATATACAAAGCAAAGATATCGCTGATAAGC
>CALURS010000212.1 GCA_944323215.1 Candidatus Gastranaerophilales bacterium
ATATGCACGGTTAAGCAATGACCCTGTCCGTGACAGTATGACGAAGGCAGTAACGGAATTAATGGGGCAAAAGTAGTGTAGTTTGTTGGGGCAGCCCCCCCTCAGAAATTCGTTAGTTTACTGGATGTATATAAAAAATTGAAAAATTCGCATTTAAATATCATAAATTATATACGAATAGAAATATTGTTTTTGTGTCGGTTAAACAATAATGTATTGATTTTTTCGTATTTTTATGGTACAATTCAGCCGTTATGAAGGTTATTCTTCAGGGTAGTTTTGAAACTGATTTTAGTTCTGTTAACAAATTGATGAGTGTTAACAAAACTCTTTCCAATGCGGCTGTATTAGAAGAATGTATCATTGATATGCAGAGGGTTGATTGGTTTAATGCGGCTCTTTGCTCTTTTTTTAAAGCTTTTTTACGGCAAAGAATGGCTGAAAATAGGATTGTAATTAGATTTTTGTTCAATAGCACTAGTCCGTCTAACATGAAAGTTAGGGGAATTTTTGAAAGAAATGGTTTTTTTTCAGGACAAGTAAGGGATTTTTATAATACTATATTTCCTGTAAGAGATTTTAGAACTATAGATGTTGAAATAGAAAGTTTCCTAAAAAACATGAAAGAAGATTTCTTAGATATGGACAAGTTCCCTTTTTCTGAAGAATCTACGAAGGGTATTTTAAGAGGGTTAGGTGAAATTTTTTCTAATTCGCAGAGACATTCTGAAAGTGACTGGGTTTACACATCTGGACAACTTTTTCCAAATAGAAATCTTGGTCAAGTTGTATTTTGTATAACGGATGTTGGAGTTGGAATTGTAAAAAAAGTAAAGACATATATGAATAATATGTTGACATCAGAAGATGCGATAAATTGGGCTTTTGAGGAAGGAAATACCACAAAAAATGGTTCTGGTGGCCTAGGTTTATTCAGTTTAAAGAATATAGTGGAAAAAAACAATGGAGATCTTATTGTTGTCTCAAATGATATTTATTATGATGTTTTGAAAAAGAAGATGCACAAACTCGTATTTGACTTTACTGGGACTTTAGTTATAGTTATAATGAACCGTAAGGGATAGAAATGGAAAAAACACAGAAAATCTTAGTCAAGGAGATTATAGATTCTGAATTTGCCGTATCACTGGATAGGGCTGATTTGTTATTTAATTTTTTAAAGGGTGTCCTAGAACGCGGAGAAAAAATAGAACTTTCTTTTGATGGTATTGATGTTTTGCTAACTGTTTTTGCAAATGAGTCTATAGGTAAGTTGTATGAATATTTTAATCCAGAATTGATAGATGGAATATCTTTGGTTGATGTAGATGAGAATACTCGTGATACTTTATCTAGAGTTAAGAAGAAAGCTTTAGAAAGTGTTAGTAAAAAATAATGGTTGTTTATAGACTAGATAATTTGCCAGAGACAGCTGATAAGTTTGTTTTTGATACAAATGTTTTGTTGTTTTTACATGGTTTTTTCTATAGAGATAGGAAAATAACTGAGTGTTACGCCAAAATAGCTAACTATATTATAACAAATAATTCTACCGTGTACATAGATATAGTTGCTTTGAGTGAATTTATTAATAGATATATTTCCGATGCTTTGTCAAATAAGCTTGGTCAAGATGGTAAAGATTTTAGATTTAAAAAAAGAGAGCACAGAAATACAGATGAATATAAAGAGGTTATAGGTGATTTAAGAGTCGTTCTAAAGCAGATTACGGATGCTTATAATGTTCATTTTGTGTATGATGGTTATAATGATTTTGATATTGGATATGCTTTATTCTCTTTAAATGCAATGGAATTTAATGATTATTTAATCAGTTTGGTTGCAAAAAAGTATCATGCGTATTTAGTTACACATGATAGAGATATTGTAGATAGTTGTAAAGATATTGCTATTGTTACAGCATTAACTTAAAAAGTTTTGCATTTAATGTATTTTATTGCTATCATTTATGTGAATCCAATGGGAATTGGGTTCGGGACTGTTGCAAGTCCGTCTTGTTCGGTGTGACCTACAATAGGGGCATCGTTAGTGTGATGTCTTTCCTGTAGTTTTGCATCGTTATTTATCCCTGACTCTTATGCAAGTCGGGGAGCTGTTTGTTATACAACAGGGGTAACCCGAAGACAGCAGAATCAATAACAAGATGATTTGCAAACTCCCCGACCGCCATTCCTTTGGCGGTTTACGTTTTTAGGTTAAAAGGGGAAATATGAGAAAATTTTTAATAACTGTATTGGTATTATTTCTTGTTAATTTTATATTGGCATATTTTTTCATGTTGGGTTTCAATATAGTTGGAAGAGATTCTTACGGTGCTATAGCAAGTGGTATTACCGGTAGTGTTTTTGGAGGAATGCTTGTGATTCTTTGGCCGTATTTGATATTTTACAAGCTGTTTACCTGGAAAAAGTTCGTTGTTATTTCGTTAGTATTATTCGCAAATGTTTTTGGCTGGATAAATATAATACTTCCTAACACTATGGAAGTTGCATCAAAAACGTCTAATTTTTTATTGCTTTGGTGGGTAGTTATTACGCCATTGATACTTTTGATATTGGCTATCTTCAAACACCCGGAGTGGTTTGAAATAAAAAAAGATAATACTGATAAGAAAATAGGAAAAACAGATGGATAGATTTTATGATTTATTTTTTATGAGTTTAATAGTAATTGCGCTGTTAGCAGTATTGTGCTGGCCAGCGCTTATAAAGGTACCAATGCGCTGGTTGTATAAAGCAATTATTAAAACTATAAGATTTTTTATACCCAAAAATCTTGGTATTAAAAGGCTGTGTTTGGTTATATCCATATTGTCTGTTTGTTGTGTTCTTTTTGTTGCAGATAAGTTTGTTTTAGCACTATGTTTGTTAGCGTTTGTTTTGCCCTTTATAGCAGCAAAAACCGTTGAATATATCATCGCTGGATTTAATGAAAGCAAAAGGTAGAGTTTTTATGTTAGGATTTTCTTTATTGTTATTTTTGTTAGTTGGTAATGAAGCTTTTGCGTCTTCTGTTTTATCAAATGTTCCTGAATGGAACAATATGTTCGTTTCATATTAAAAATCCTTGTTTCTGTTGTTATTCAGTTTATTTGATATGGACGTGTTTGCAATAAAATAATAGTTCTTGGAGTAGCCCCTGGGTAGCCCCAGAATAAAAGTGATAAAATTAGGGAAAACTAAAGTAATAAAAAATCCGCAGAATACTGCGGAGAATCTTGGTTGCGGAGTGTGGATTTGAACCACAGACCTTCAGGTTATGAGCCTGACGAGCTACCGGACTGCTCTACTCCGCGGCGAACGAGCTGCATTGTATAACTTTCATATACTTTTGTCAAGTTTTTTATGATTTTTTTGTTTTTTGGGGTGCGTGAACTGATTCCTATAGATTGTTGAAATCTTATTCTTTTATTGCTAGAATGCCTG
>CALURS010000213.1 GCA_944323215.1 Candidatus Gastranaerophilales bacterium
AAAACTTTGAGATTATCGCTTGTTAATAATGGATCTGCACCTAATTTTATTAAATATTCATTTTGAGAATTTTTAAAAAGGCTTGTTTTAAATCTGTAATCTTTTCCAAGTGTATTTTCAGCAGTTTTGTAAGTAATGAGCTTTTGGACAGCCCCCGGATAAAATTTCTTTTTTGAGTGAAGCTGATAAACTTCTTTTCCAGTTTCGGTGTTAATAATAGAGATAGAGATATCGGATTTTTTAATATTCGAATCACTGATAACTCCTGAAAAATCAGCATTAGTAGCGAATGCAGGAACGGAGACAATCGCAGTTAGTAAGGTCGTTAAAATATATTTTAACATAATTTTACCTCATAAGATTTATGAATATCGTTTATTATGGTACATTTATTTCTAAATTCAAGCATTTTATCAGTAGAGATTTCTGCATACATTATTCCTTCGCCACTGGTGATTTCATCGAGAATTTCACCATTATAGTCATAAATTAGAGAGTATCCAAGGTTATAGGAATTGTCGGCGAGCATTCCGGATTGTGTAAGAGCGATCATAAAGCATTGATTTTCAACAGCTCTAGCTCTGGTAAGAGACAACCAGTGATTCTTTCTTCCTAGAGGCCAAGCAGCCATATTTATGAGAACGTCGGCACCTGCTTTTCTGTAAGCTCTGTATAGCTCAGGAAATCGTATATCATAGCATATACTTAGACCAATATTAAGTCCAAGGATATTAACCATAACAGGAGAATTTCCGCATTTTACATAATTGCCTTCGTTGCATCCGTAATATGAGAATAGGTGATTTTTTTTATATGTAGTAATTATATCTCCGGTTGGAGCGATTACAGGGCAGGTGTTATAGTAACAGCCGTTTTCATTTGTAATAAGGCTTCCTCCGATAAAAAATGAATTATATTTTTTTGCTAAAACTCTAAGCAAATCGATTGTTTTTGAATTATTGATATCTTCAGCGGATTCTAAGAATTTAGAGCATTCCCACCCAACAGTCCAAACTTCGGGTAAGGCAATAATATCAATATTTTTTCCTTCAATATTTTGTTCAAGAAGTTTTATTAATTTTTTATGATTAGCCGGCACATCTCCAATAATAGATGCCATTTGAATTCCGGCTATTTTGATTTTTTGTTTTTCCATGCGTTATTCTTCTTTAATTCTTTGTAAACGGATGGAGCTTGCTTTTCAAGTTCCAGTAGAGCATTTTGTAATTTTAGTCGGCATTCTTCATCCTGCTCAGGAGTATTATCAGGATTAATATAAATAGGTTCACCATATAGGTTTAATAATTTACACGATAGGAAAGGCATTCTAAAATTATCCCAAGAGTTAAACTTAAGCCAAGTTGGGTCTTCTGAATACCAATAGACAGGAACAATTGGAGCACCTCCCAGCTTAGCGGCTTTTATAGCGCCTTCTTTAACTATTTTAGGCGGACCGCTTGGACCATCGACCATGATTGCACAGCAGCGTTTTTCTTTAAGTTCGGAAATCATCTGCATTAATGCTGTTGAAGCACCTTTTTTCCCAGTTGAGCCTCTTATGACTCTAAATCCCCATTTTTCACAAATATATGCGACTATATCACCGTCTTTAGAGCGGCTAATAAGTATATTAAGGTTGCCTTTGTCTTGTATTCCGTGAACACAACATTGGTGAGCATGCCACATTGCATAGACACACGGATATAACTTTGGATTATTTACTTCAACTATGTTTGTAAAAAATTCCTGAAATCTATAAATTAGGTATGCTGCATGCGCATATTTATGGACATTATCTTTTGTTATTAGTTTAACCATTAAATTAATTATACAATAAAAAACCAATATTAATCTAATTTGTTTAAAGGATTGATTTTTGATTAAAAATTATTAAACTTAAGATAAGGTGTAACTATAATAAGGAGCTGCTATGTCAAAATATCTTAATGGAACATCTCTTTATACAGCTGTGCATTCTGGATTAGCGAATTCATACAATATGCTAACCGGATTATATAAAGAAGATGGATTAACTTTAGAAAATCTAACGTCAGCGATGAGTAATTCAACAGTATTGGCGAACAATTATGGAGCGACATTTGCGTCCTATATGATGACGAATTTTTCAAGTATAGATAAGGATAATGATGGAGTATTATCTGCATCAGATATTCAATCTTATATGAACACTATTTCAGCGCAAGGTTTAACGAGAGAGCAGATTTCGACGTTAGGAACGACGGCCGGGTTATCTTCATCTTTGCAGGATACAGTTTTGGCTCATTTTGATGAAATAGATGCGAACAATGATAATAGAGTAACAACAGCAGAAATCCAATCATATAATATCAGGTCTGATATATATCAACAAAAGGTAGAGGATTTGAATAGAAATATATCTCAGATGTCTTTATATACAGACGATTTGCCCGAATACGACGGAAGTATGATGGATTACAAATATTTAACGGAAGATGAATAGTTTTGTGTTTATTATTTAGGCAGAATAATACTAAATTCAGTAAATTTATCAAGCTCACTGTTGACGACTAAATCGCCGCCGTGAGTTTTTATTATTTGCTTGGAAAGGAACAGACCTAAGCCTGTACCTGTTTTCCTGAATTTTTTTGCTGTTGAGTAATATTTTTGAAATATTTTTTGAATTTCGTCGTTAGAAATGCCTTTTCCGTAGTCTTTAACAGTAATATTAATGTTAAGAGGGGTTTCTATTATGCTAATATCAATATTAGTGCCTGTGTTTCCGTAAGAAATTGCGTTATGTATAAGATTTTTAATAACTCTTTTTAATTGGAAAGAGTCAGCAGAAATAGTTATCTGGCTATTAGTAGGCAAAAGATTAAGTGAGTTATTTGTATGAGCGGCGATGGGTTGCATTTCATTGATAATATCTTTAATGAAGTCTACTATATTCAAGTTTTCTTTGTATAGCACTAATCCTGATGAATTAACTTTATATGTTTCAAGGACAATTTGAACGAGATCAAGAAGTTCATTATTAGAGGCTTTCATATTTTCGAGAGCGATTTTTTGTTTATCGGTAATTTCTCCGAATTTTTCTGAGAGCAGCAGATCAAGCATATTTGATTCTGCGATAATTGGTACTTTAAGATCGTGAGTTAAAGTAGCGACAAAGTCTTCTTTAAGTGTTTCAATTTCTTTTTGGTCTGAGATATTTTTAAGAACAAGAACAAATCTTTCTTTTTTGTCTTCCAGTTCCAGTTTGTTACAGTCGGCGGTAAAGCTTAATTCAGGGCTATTTTTAATGGCAATCTCGTTATTTTTAAGTTCAAATAGGTTTTTATCATCAAGTATAGATAGGTATTCGAAAATCTTTTCTCCACGAATGGCTTTAGTTCCAAACCATTTATAGATATTATTGGAGGCACTAATGATAGTTCCTTCGTTGTCAATTATAGCAATCCC
>CALURS010000214.1 GCA_944323215.1 Candidatus Gastranaerophilales bacterium
AATATCTGAAGGTCGATACATTCCTTTAAAATAACACTTATGACAAGATGGCCTTAAACAAAGCGCTTGTAAAAATAATTTTGAATAATTGTCATGCAGCCTATCTTGCAAGTAAGTCATTCCATTTTTAAAATTTATTTTAACAGCATACCTTCGCCAACCCAAGTCCTTACTACGAAATGTAACTTCAGAAATTTCAGAATGATACCGGTCTTTAATTTCATCAAGATGCCTTAACCACACATCAGGGCTACCTACTCCATGACATAATACATCGACAGTAATTAGATTATCATACTTCTTTCCTAAATATCCATACAATCCAGCTATTTGACAAGCTGTTCCTGTAAATAACACCAGTCTCCCATTCTTTAACGCAACCTCTGCCTGCTTATATGTATTTTCAATACGACTCTGTACATATTTACTCCCGCGTAGCAATGAAAGCTCATCATAATTTTCTGCTTTTATGTGGTGCACAGAAAAATCTTTATCAAATGCTGCGCCAAAAATAATACCTCCATGCGAAAGAATATAATTTGCTATTATTGAGAACCCCCCCCCAGAGGAGCTCTCGGCGCGTATATTGTCATCTTTACAATAAGCAACTAATGTATCCACTGCTTGAGAATTAAAATTCAACTTTGCGGCATTAATAATAGGACAAACTTTTTCACAAAGGCCACAATTTATACAATTATTTATATCTACATTCGGATATAAGAAACCTTCATTATCTGCTTTTAATTTAATAAACTGCTTAGGACATTTCTGAACGCATGCACAACAGCCGCAACAATCGCTTTTCTCTACAATTTTTATCATAATAAATCCTAATATTATCTTAAACTTACATATTTTCGTATTTATTTAAAAAACTTATTTTACCTTTAGTAAGCTTATTGATTAACTGCAACATACCTTTATATTCCCTGCACCATCTATAAGATATATAAAAAATAATATTTGGTATTATCAAGCAAATCGCAAGCCGCACAATGAGAGTTACCCAATCATTGCTAAATGCTAATAAATCACATATCAAGTATGTTATTCCGCATGCGCAAGCAGTTATCACCGTATAATACAGAAGACGTAATACATATGATTTAATTTGTTTCTTCTCAAATATCATAGAAAACAAATTATAGATTAACCACGGCATACCTATTACTAAAGTTGAGATAAAAGTTGACGCTAAGACACCATATATCCCCCAGAACTGCACAAAAATCAAATTCATGACCAAATTCGCAATAGCTGTAATTAATGGTCTGAATCTATCTTCGTGCCAAATTCCAGCAGCTACTTTATAAGTATTTAAAACTTGACTCAACTCATAAACATAAAAATATATGCAGAAGAAAATAACAGCTAAAAGATCCAACATTAATTCTTCGCCAACCCATATTTTCATAAATGGTTGGTAAAGGCATAGAAAACATACAGTACAAAACCCTGTTATCCATGCTATAATAAATGTCAATTTCTTGAAATCATTATAATTTTTTTCCTTTGTCTCTAAAATTAAACTATTGCCTATCCCCGCGGAACAAGCATCAAATATAATTTTTACAATGCCTATAATTGCAGTTAAGATAAAATAGTAATTTTGATATATAGCTAAAACTGTTAGACCTAAAAATGCCGATATCACTATCGTATCTATAGGCCCCATTACAACATGTCCCAGATTTGCTGTAAAAATGTCTCCAATTCTATGATTTATACTTTTTTTCTCTTCTTTGGATAAATTGCCTTTAGGCTTTAAATCAGGAAACATCTTATTGGCCAATAGTGCTGTAATAATGTTGGACATTATCTGTGTGACAAGAATAACTATTAAATAAACGTAATAATCCTTAAGCCAACATATTGCTACAATTTGAAGCCCATATTGTACAGTCAATACAGCAAGTGAAATCTTGCTTGTCACGTCATTGCGTTGAAAAGCATTAAGCAAACAATTTTTATAAGCAAAAAGCCAATATGTTAAAACTGTTGCCGCTAAATTTAGTGCATATAAAATGTAGATATTGAGCTCAGGAGGTAAGCTCTCTAAAGATTCTTCAGCAATAAGACTAGGCAAAAACGGAATTATCGCACAACCAAGCACGGCTATAGCTGCTCCGATTATACGATAATCTGTGGTTTGATTATTTTTAAGGACTTTCTTTTGATTAAAATTTTCAATTGCCCCCCGATATATATTTGATTAATATTTCTAAACACCACTTTGCGCACCATGCAAATACTCCGACTCCTACAAGCACCAACAAAGAGGTAATTATGTATGAGCTCCACCCTGTACCAGCTATATGTACCAATCCCAGCCTTTCAACGACACGGAAGATAAGCATGTGCGTGAGGTAAATTTCAAAACTTATTGAGCTTATGAATTTTGTTACGGAGTTTGCAAATATTACGCTTTTGACCGATATCGCATAGCACAACCACCCAGCAAATATTATCATTGTCTTTAAAGTGGAAATATCAAAGTTGCCGATTGTTCCCGGGATAAAGAACCAAGCAACAGTAATACCTATCACTACTATCAGTGCGGCTATGCGAATATAAATTTTTTTGTTTATGAGAGCCTGAATGTTGTCTTTATACAGATAGATAATGCCGCCCGCTAAAAAGTAGCACATCCACCTTGCAAGATTACAGCTTACTGCGTTGCCATCCGCAAGAAAATAATGCGTGCAGGCATAGTTTAAAACCAAAGCAATTACAAAAGTTATCCATGCCCGCCGTTTAGTCCAAAGCAGATATACAAAAAACGGAAATATTATATAGAACGCAAATATAACGCCGAGGGTCCAACCGACGCCTACCACTTCAATGTTGCTGTTCGGGAGAAAACCAAAGAACAATGTTAAATTGGCAAAAGCCTCATAAAATGTTGCGCACCCTCCGTTTTGAGTTAAAGTAAACAATACATCAATTGCTATAAGTAACGCAAAATAGGGAAAGATTTTTAAATAACGCTTATTGAAAAACTTATTGAGCGGTATCTGATTATTCTTTATTCTTTCATAATAGCCACAGCACAAGCCAAAACCGCTGATTAAAAAGAATAACTGAACGAATACGCCCAAGCTACCGATTAGTGTTGTTGCAACATTCTCGCCGAGGATGTACGCCCCGTTAGCCATAACGTGCATAAGAAGGTGTAAGTTTCCTCTTCAGCGCCTCGGTGAAAGTGTGCATGCCTTTGGTTATAAATAAAAGCCTGGTTTTTCCGGCAAGCAAGATACATAGGGCTTGCTTTAACTATCAGAATTAAAGAGGTATTGCTATACACAACCCACCGGGCAACAATAAGACAATTCACCTGCAGTTACTTTATAACGTTCTAAAGTATATCATATTGTCGATTATTATGCAAGAAAACAGGATTACAAAAATAAAATTTTGTCAACTTTCA
>CALURS010000215.1 GCA_944323215.1 Candidatus Gastranaerophilales bacterium
AGAAGGTAAAATTAAAAATGTTACTTACTATGATGTCCACACAAGAAATATTCTTGGCTTCAAAACTGTTACAGTAAATGCTTACGGAAACTAAAAGTTTATTAAACAACAAAAAAATTCCGGAATAATAATATTTATTCCGGAATTTTTTATAGCTACGGAGCAAATACCATATAAACTATAACTTAAAAAAACTTAATATAAATTGATAATTTAGCAAAAAAAATATATTTACATTGTTTACACCTAATATGAAAACCACTCCAATATCCAACAATAAACATTTTCAAGGCTATGATGCCCGTCAGTTAAAGGGGTTTGTAATGAACTCTAATTATGCGGGTATTGCTGATGAAATGAAACACATCGGTGAAATAGAGGGATTTAAAGTATATTTATTTGAAACAATACAAAATAAGTTCAAATTAAAAACTGACTGCTTTCAGAAAAACACTAGTGATAAAGGATGTTGGGCACAAGATTACTGGGGAATAATTAAAGATAAACTATTGATGTTTGAAACCTCTGAAAAATCTGAAATGCTGAAAAAAGCTTTTATGTTAGGCAATAATTTTATCCAAGATACTGTTCGTAAAATAATGCAAATTCCCGAAATGCACGAATATATGGATTTGCTATATAATCTTCCGGTTGTAAACAAGAATGGAAAAGAATTTATCGAAATATTAACCCCAGAAGGAAATGAATTTATTGATAAAGCAATATATGATATTGAATTTACAAGGAATGAAAAATTATTAAAAAATTCTTTAAACCAAACTCACATAAAAGGAGGGAACTATTTTTTAACTAAAGATAAAAATGGTAATGATGAGCTTTTAATTGGAGAAAATGAATTAAAAAAATTTGATATAGATAGTTTGAAACAGATGTTTATGGTAGATTGCGTTCATCCTATACCCCAAGCAGACTTTCATCTGGACTTATTCCTAAGACCTTTAAATAATAAGAAAGTTTTACTTGCAGATGATATTATGATGTTAGAGGTATTAACCAATGCAATAGATAAACTAACCCAAAAACTGTTCGATATGCCTAAACAAGAAAGAGGTAAGTACAAAGAACTATTTATAAACTTAAATATTTATGCCAAACAATTTAAAGAAATAATGAGGCTAAATCCGTATGCACAAATTGATGAAGTAGAAAAAACATTGTTAGAAGGTGGATATGAGCCTATAAGAGTACCTGCCAGAATATTTGAACTTTATGGCTCTGAAGATCATAATCCGGAAAAAATTGAACTTAAGCATTTGCAAAATTTTATGAATGCTAATGTTTTGGTAAATGATAAGAATGAATTAATTTATATAACAAACAAATCGAATTTAGATGAAAGACTTGGTATAACAGAAGAAATAAAAAAAGAAACAGGCATAAGTATTGAGGAAGCTTTTTTAACACGAGTCAAGCCACATATAGATAAAATATATTTTGTTTCAGGTCAAGACAATGCAATAGCTAATAAATTACTACCTGAGTTAGGTGGCGGAATTCATTGTATGTGCATGGAAGTACCTATTTCTTAATTAAATTAAAGAAATAATTATTTAACAAAACTTAATCAAAAAGGCAATTTTTTAAATCAAGTCACTTTATAAAAATAAAGTGGAAAGAGGTTAATATGTTAGTTAAAAGTAATTATACAGTTTTTTATAATCCGAAATTAGAATATAAGAATAACAAAAAAATAAATCCTAATTTCAAAGGTATAGAAACATTGACGCATACTAATATAGGTAGTTGCCTTGAAGGTTATATTGGAAAAGTTAAAGTTAGAAAAGGAATAGATAAGAGCGAAGAATACCTAAACGTATTCAAAAAATTTATAAATCGCAATGAAGAGAATTATACATTAAAGAATGATGCAGGTGAAATCATTGGCGAAATGAATATAAAAATTAATAAGATAAATAACTGGTCCCCAAGCTATGAGCAAAAAGAAGATCCGAGTCACGTATATATAGACGAACTAAGGAACTATTCAAAGCCTGATACCCCATATTATAGACAAGGATTGGAGTACCTAAAGGACGTAGGAACAAGATTAGTACAAATAGCTCAACGCAGAAGTGACGAAACGATGTGTAACGGGAATATAAAATTAACCGCAAAAGGCGAGTCAAAGAACTATTACAAAATAATAGGTATGGTTGAAGAATTTCCACCGGAACAAAATAATTATGGTTTCAAATTTTGTATAAGAAATCCAAACATAATGATTCTCCCACCACATAGTAAAGAACCATTATCCCAAATTCAAGGCGGACTATAAAAAAAATCCACCTATTAATTAATAGGTGGATTTTTTTATCTTTTAACAAACTAAACAGCAGCCGGAGTTTTAGCTTTTTCTAATTGTAAAGTTACAGTAGTAATATCACAAACAGAAGCAGGTCCAAAATACTGAATAGCACCAGGGAATAAATACCTGTCGTTCATAGCCCAATCTTCACGGTTAGCTGCAAGTTTAGCAAATACAGGTCCATCAAGTTCGACAAGAGCTTTTTTAATAACAGGCTTCATTTCACCATGTCTGCGTTCCATATTCATCATCATTGTTAACGGAACACCTCCTGCAATCCATTCAGACGCAGGTGCTGTCAAATTTCTTACAGAAGAAAGATATCCTGTAAATCCATTGTTAATTAATGCAAATGCGTTATAGCCTAAAGAGTAGCAATAATCAGCATCAAAATTTGATGGGAATGCACATCTTCCTTCATATCCAAAGAAATGTGATTGTGCAGAGAATTTACCGATATATTCACCTTGTAATTTTAGTTCTTCCAGTCTAGAAGAAATCATTTCAATTAATAGCTTTTCAGTTTCAATCTTAGAAACTTGGACGTTACCGTGTGGGTCTCTGTCAGCTAACAATTGCCCTTTTATAAGAGCCGGAAGTGAAGAATAAACTTTAGCATTTGCAGGCTCTAATCTGTTTTCAACGATATCAAACTTTTCTCTTATTGTAGTTGCGTTTACAAACAATGGATCAGATTCAAGAGATGCCATAATATCATTAAGGTTTGCAATCATGGATTTCATTTCAGGAATAAATTCAATTAAACCTTCAGGGACAACCGCAATACCAAAGTTTTTACCTGCATCCGCACGTTTAACAATAATATCAGTCATATAATTAACAATTTCTTCCAAAGACATTTTCTTTTGCTCAACTTCTTCAGAAATCATAGTAATATTAGGCTGAGTTTGTAATGCAGCTTCAAGAGCAACGTGAGAAGCACTTCTGCCCATAATTTTGATAAAGTGCCAATATTTTTTAGCACTGTTAGCATCTCTTTCAATATTACCGATTAACTCAGCGTATGTCTTTGTTGCTGTATCAAAACCAAATGAAAT
>CALURS010000216.1 GCA_944323215.1 Candidatus Gastranaerophilales bacterium
CTATATTATTATTTTTACAATATTCAGTTTTAATAGAATCATTTTGAATTCTTTGTTCATACATTTTTTGAGCATTATCTTTTTGTCCCCCAAATGCAACTGGCCTAAAATGTCCAACACCATCTACTTCGATACAAGCATTGTATTCAGGTAAATAAAAATCGAAGGGTAATTTCTTTTTATTAATACAACCTATAAAAGTTTTTTCTTTGCTATAAATGATGTCATTACTTTCTAAATAATTTTGTACTATTTTAGAAATATTAGACTGCTTGACTCTACACTCATTACATTGATATTTGCCAGCAATAAAATGATTGGTATCTACTATAAAGTCGTTTCCACAAGAACATAATATTTTTAGGGGCATTTTATCTCCTTTATAGTCTTGGTTATAAATAATACAATCCCAACCATGTTTAAAAGCAAAAATTCGTAAATTATCAATAGTAAACGGATTTCTCACTGAAAATTTTTCAAAATTACTTCCCTCTATTAATCTTGATGCAGATATAACCCCACGATATCCTTCTGTGTCTTGGACATTGACTTTATCATGATAATGAATTTGAGGTCCATCTAAAATAATTATCCCTCGTTTTTTTGCCTCTATATGAAATTTATCAGAATCTTTATGATTGGTCGAAATTTCACCATGTTTTCTTTTTTGGTTAAAACAAAAAGCACAACATTTTTCCTTTTTATTAAAAAAACTATGCCATGTAGATGAATATTCTCTGCCACACTCCCCACACCTAAATTTTAAATTTTGGTCGATGTTTTCAATCTTATCTTTGGGTGTCAATAAAAGCGTTCCATTATTAATAATATCTTGAATATAATGCAACATATTATCATAAAAATAAGGATTTTTCGTACTAAAAATATGCCCATTGTTTGTCCGACCTTTTTTTAACGTAGCTTGAGCAGAATGAACAGAACGACTATATAAATACCCATTTTTATCTATACATTTATATTTATAATCAATTCCCTTTGCTTCTGATTCTAATACCGCCAAACCAAACTTTTCAAAAACTTCTTTCACTTGCTTAATAGTAAATTTTTTACTCATAATTTCCTCTCTCTCATATCTTTCATATGAGTTTAGACTATTTCTTCTCCCTTTGATATAAGGGGTCTACCATTTCGATTTAAGGGATTTTCACCCACCTCATAACGATTTAAGGCCCTACGGTTATTGCGGTTACGCCGCTTACACCTAGTCGTTTGACACACTCCTATTCGGAGCTTTGCGCCCAATCATCCATTATTACAACACTTAGGCTTTTAACCATATATCATCCTTATCGTTTTTAACACTTTCGTACATTCACGCTTGTCAATCTTTCAAGACTACGTTGTAGTGATAAGGCTTTAGGAGTTACTGGGTTTAGATAGATACAAACAGTACATATTACTATATACTTAGGGACTTGTTTCCCCGTGCCACTTTACTGGCGTTCCTTGTTACCTCGGTTCCCGCTGTCATTACATTGTATTAATTGGAAGTCGTTAATTTCCAATGAAATCTAGTAAAATTTGTTTATAACTATTATTTTGCATATCAACATAAGAAATTCTTAATAAAGGAATATTATTGTTTTGACAAAAAGCATTTTTTATTTCATCATGTTTTTTTGTTATAGAAAAAGTCTCAAGGCTTTTTTCAGTACCAATTTGATTAAAATGACATGGATGATAATGTCCCTCACCATCTATTTCAATCAAACAATTATAATCCACCAAATAAAAATCAAAAGGTAAAGGTAATATATCTCGACATTGATTTAAAGAATATTGAAAAATATATTTTATATGTTGAATCTCTAAAAAATCTTTGAATATTTGCTCATATTTAGAAATACTTCTAGCACATACATTACACCGAAATTTACCATTACAAAAAGTATTTAGCGAGGTTTCAAATTCGTTCCCACAAGCACAACGGAAAAGTAGAGTCTGACTTTTATGCCGTTTTTCTAATATTCCCAAACACTCAACATCTCTATTTTGTAATTTAGCCCAATGATTCACATTATAAATAAAATATTTTTTATTAATTCTAATATCAAATCGAGACATATGTTTATGTGCTTTTAACTTGCTATAAGAAACAAAACCTCTAAACCCATCTTTGTCCTCTACTTCAATTAAGGTTGTGGTCTTACAAACCTCAGGAACTAATAGAATTTTATACTTTTGGCTTTTAATGTAATCAATAGCCTTATCACCAACCCTACTGTTAATTCCTCTTTTTTTTATCGCACATTGATTACAACAAACATAGGTTTTATATACCGCATCTTCCAATACTCGATTAAATTGTTTCCCACATTCACATTGAAATTGTAATAATATTCTTTTCCTTTTGCCTTTTACTATAATTTTATAACCTATAAAACATGATTTTGATTGCTTTTTTTTTAATAAAATTGAAATATTATATTCTAAATTATTTATATTATTAAAACCCCATAAAGATGGATTTTTGCCAAGCCGTAAATTGTTATAACTAATTTTATACCTATATCCATCTTTTTCACATTGCATTGCTAATTTACTATTTTGATATTCCTCTAAAAGAATATATCCTTTACTTTTAAAATAATTATAAACAGTATTATTATCTAATTTTTTACCGATTTTCCTCACACTTTCGTATAAGATTAGACTATATCTTTTTCTGCTCCATTTCGATTCACTTGAATCTACTAATAGTCGTTGAGCCTTCCTCGTTGACCTTGCGAGGCTTGGTTGCGGATTACCTAATCTTTATCTTTGTTACCATACCATAATGATTAATTATGCCATTATTATATTACTATAATAACTTGGTAGATAAAGCTCTAAAGGCTTTCCCGTCAGTTAAAAGCATTTTACTTGACCTAATATTTAAGCCAATAACCTCTTCAAAAGAGTTGCCACCAACAGACAAAGCGGAAGAAACAATGCCAAGACTGTTAGCTAATTGAGCTGATGAAACCGAGAAATTATTTGAAACTTCATTAACTGCATCAATGATATGTTCAGCATTTTCAGCTTCTATACCAAAGGCAGTCATTTGTGCAATTATAAAGCTAGCGCTTTCACTCGCAGAAATAGCTTCGTCGGCTACATTTTGATACATCGATGCTACTACTGCAAGTTGCGCTGCATCTTCGTCATTGAACCCATTTTTCCTGAATTCCAGTTATTAAACAACATCGTTACTGTTGCCGGTGTATAAAAGAAATTATTGATTGTTTGTAATCTTCATTATCATTAAATTCCCAATATGGAATTCTAAGCAAAGGAATATGCTTATATATACAATATTTGGTTTTATGTTCGTCATTTTCTCGTAAAGCTTGAAACTCTGGTTTATAATGCCGTTC
>CALURS010000217.1 GCA_944323215.1 Candidatus Gastranaerophilales bacterium
GAGTTGAATCGTATATGTCGATTATACGTTTGTGCGTTCTGATTTCGAAATGTTCTCTTGATTTCTTATCTACGTGAGGTGAACGTAATACACAATATATACGACGTTTTGTCGGTAAAGGAATCGGTCCGGCAACTTTTGCGTCTGTTCTCTTTGCTGCTTCTACGATCTTTTCTGCTGATATATCTACCAGTTTATGTTCATAAGAACGTAAGCAAACTCTGATTTTTTGTCCTTGTTCTTGACTTGCCATTTTTTAATCCTTTTCACTGACTTTTGTAACACTAACCTAATTAGAGCCTTACTCCAATTAGAACGCTATAAAATATATTTCGGTTTAATACTATAGCACTTCAAATAGTATTATAAACATTTTTCTATGTCAACTCTACTGATTAACTTGTTTTTATAATTCGTAATATTTCTTTAAAATTCTTATCTTTGCAGAAACTTATACTATTAAAATATATTTTCCCATATTATTTAGTATAATATTTGAAATATATCTTTACAAAAACTTGCATTATATATATAATGATATAAAATTATTTCATAATTATTCGCGGGGTAAAATGAGAATACAGTCAATTAATTCTAATGGAAATATTAGTTCAAAAGGTAACATGCCCAAACTTAGCAAACTTACCAATTTAGCCTATTCTGCACTATTCACAGCATCTTTAATACCTGCTGTTGATGCTTTTATTCCTAGCAAACAGGCAGAAAAGACAAAAGAGATAGAAACAGAGATTAAAGCTCAATATGTCTATGAAGATGAAAGACTTCAAGAAATTATAGATAAACTTGAAGAAATGAACAGGCAAGATAAAATTAATGCGTATAAGGAATACGTACGAGAAAAACGTGAAGAAGAAATTAGGGACGATGTCGGAACGGGGTTATACGGATTTGATTTTCTTAAAATTATTGGTGGAGGACTAATAATTGGGTGGCTTGCCGGCAATCTAACAAATGAGATAAGAAATAATTAGAAAGGTCTTTGACATAAATGAAAATTCAAGCTATATCTAAACAACAATTTAAAGGTTCTCCGGTTAAACATCCCAACAAGAGTTCCTTAAATAAACTATATGCTGCAATTGTTCCTATGATGATGCTGGCTCCTGCGGCAACAAATGCTCAATATTATTCTAATTCTTGGAATTCTATGGATAATTCATATGAAGATTCTTCTCTTAGAATAAAAGTAGAAGGAGAACAAAAAACAAAGTCAACTTTAATACTTGGAGCAATAGCTGCTGCTGTAGGTTTTCTTTTAACAGTTGACAAGAAAAAAAAGTAAGGAGATAAAATGAACGTACAAGCAATTAAGAATACTGACCAAACAAATTTTTCAGGCTTAAAACTCAACAAGTCTATGACTAACACCATATATGCGGCAGCCCTATCTGCTTCAATGTTAGCTACAGGAATGGACGTTTTTACAAAATCAGATAACAAATCGAATGATAAAATTCAAGAGAATACAGAATTATATGTACCAGTTGAAGAAAAAACACAACAAGCTCAACTTCCTTGGAATAATTCTCAATTTAAAGCTTATGTTAATAGGTCTATAGGACAAAAAGACGATTCAAACTGGGCTACTTGGTTATTACTAATTGGAGCTGGTGTTGCATACGCACTCTATAGAAAATTTAGCGAAAATTAATAATAAAAAGGCGGTCAAAAGACCGCCTTTTTTATATTTATTAATGCTATTAACTATTTGATGCAGCATTTGCACCTGAAACTATTTCAACAAGCTCTTGGGTTATTGCACCTTGGCGAGCCTTATTATAGTTAATCGTTAAATTGGTTATCATTTCTTCAGCATTATTTGATGCAGCTGACATTGCTGTCATTCTTGAGGCTAATTCACTAGCATTTGCCTCTAATAATGCTTGATATATTATATTTGAGAAATACATCGGAACCAGAGCCTGCAAAACTTTCTCAGCTGATGGCTCAAATTCCATGAGCGGATCCAACTCTTTCCCTTTAACATCAGATAAATTGAGCGGTATTAAAGTTTCTTCTGATAGAGAATACGACATCATATTATTAAAATGAGTTGTAATAATCTTTATTTCATCAATTTCTCCTGAAACGTACGCTTCTGCTAAATCTTGAGCTATCATATCTGATGCACCCATTGAAGGGCTATCAATTACAGAGGTATAGGTTCCAGCTATTTTTACACCAGAAGCAGAATTTTTAAATGCGGCTACGCCTTTCAAACCGGCGACATACAAAACCGTTTTTTTACCGACAGTATTATTTTCTTCTATTTCTTTATTTACTGCTCTTATTATATTTGCGTTATACGCGCCAGCTAAGCCTTTATTTGATGTTATAACTAACAACCCAACAGATTTAACTTCCCGCTCAGATAACAATGCAACGTAATTATCCAGCGCTCGATCAGTTTGAACATCACCAACTATAGACAGATTTACTTTTTCCAGCATCGTCTTAAACAATGATAATAGCTCGGTAGAATAAGGTCTTGATGCCTTAACAGTATTTTCTGCACGCTTAACTTTCGCTGCCGCAACCATTTTCATTGCTTTAGTTATCTTTTTTGTATTTTCAACACTTTGTATTCTGTTTTTTATATCTTTTAAATTTGGCATTATTATTTCCTGCTCAATTACATTGTTGCTTTAAAGTTCTTTAATGCATCTCTAAAGCTTGCTTTATCCTCATCCGATAATGCGCTTCCTGCATCAAGTTTTTTACTCAATTCCGGTAAGTTAGCATCAAAATATTCAAACCACGAGTCTTTGAACTTTTGAATACTTTTGTTTTCAACATCATCTAAATATCCTTCATTTGCTGCAAATAATATACTTATTTGTCTTGCAACTGACAATGGTTTATATTGAGGTTGTTTAAGTACTTCAGTTAATTTTTGACCTCTTAGCAATTGGCTTTTTGTAGCTGCATCCAAATCCGATGCAAATTGAGCAAATGCCTCCAACTCTCTGAATTGTGCAAGGTCTAATCTTAACTTACCTGCAACTTGTTTTATACCTTTAGTTTGTGCGGCACCACCTACACGGGATACAGAAATACCCGCATTAATTGCAGGTCTTACACCTGAGTTAAATAAAGCAGATTCCAAGAATATCTGACCATCGGTAATTGAAATTACGTTTGTCGGAATATACGCAGAAACGTCACCTGCTTGTGTTTCAATAATCGGTAGCGCTGTTATACTTCCGCCACCAAGTTCATCATTCAATTTTACTGCTCTTTCAAGCAATCTTGAATGGAGATAGAATACATCTCCCGGGTATGCTTCACGTCCTGGCGGTCTCTTTAAAAGCAAACTCATTGCACGATATGCTTGAGCGTGCTTTGTCAAATCATC
>CALURS010000218.1 GCA_944323215.1 Candidatus Gastranaerophilales bacterium
ACGCCCACCATTTAAAAGAGGTCTATGACCTCTTTTTTTATATTGCTTTTAAAATTCAACCACCCCAAGTTAAAAAAGAACTTTTTCTAAATTTCTAAATTTTAAACTATTGGAGTAAGACTATACAATTCTTCAATCTGTTGCTGCGTTCTGCAAAAATAATTAATTACAGTGGCCGTATTATAAATTCGTTCAGCTAATTTTTCTAACTTCCTAAAATCTTTTTGTTTAATCTTGTATTTCTTACTCTTGCTCATACGACCTCCTTTTTCAAGTGTCGTATTCATCACTAAAAACCAAAATTAAATTAAGTTAATATCCTAATTCATTATCTGCCCACAGTTCACATTGAGTCATAACTGTTTGGACGGCATCTTCCATTCCTTCAGGCGGATATTTATGAGCTTTTAAAAGTTTTTTAATTATCATTCTCATTTTGGCTCTTGCAGAGTCTTTTTTCTGCCAATCGATTGTTTTATTTTTTCTAAGAGTTTCTGTTAATTCTTTTGTAATTGCAATTAATTCATCATTTTCATAAAAATCCTTAATGGCAGTAGGTTTTGTTAAAGCATCATAAAAGGCTAATTCGTCAGTAGTTAACCCTAATTCATTACCTTCTTCTTTTGCTTTTGCGATTTGTTTTGCAATATTTAAGAGCTCTTGAATAACTTCTTCATTGGTGATTAATCCGTTTATATACCTATTCATTGCAGCTTTAATAATTTCGCTGAATTTTTCTGATTTTACAAAATTTGTTCTTTTGTAAATTGAAACTTGTTCGGCAATTAATTTTTTGAGTATTTCTGCTGCAATGTTTCTTTCTTTCATTTTGGAAATTTCATCTAAAAATTTTGGATCAAAAAGAGAAAATTCTTCTTTCACATCTTGGAATAAGTTTATAACTCCGTCGCTTTTGATGCTTTGTTTTAAAAGTTCATTAATTTTGGCATTCATTTCGATAAGTGAAATTTTCTTTTCGGAACCTGCATTCATATAACGAACTACAAGCACTCTTACAGCTTCAAAAAAGGCTGCTTCTATCCTGTAATCTCGTTCAACTAAAGATGAACATAAAGATAATGCTTGATGAAGCAGCAGAGCTTCTTTTATGAATCGTTCTTTTAGTTTTTCATTTTCTACCCCGATTAAGAAGTTCATTCCTCCACTGATTAGCCTTCCTCTTTCTAAATCAGTTCCGCTATTAAATCTTGAATAATCAAACCCATGCATAATATCACGGCAAACTTCCAATTTCTCAAGGAATTTTGGATAAGCGGATGTCTCAATGTTCGGGTCTCCGTAATTTTTTCTATCTCTTACTGTGTAATCATTCATTGCTTGTTTTAATGCAGAAGCAATGCCCACATAATCAACAATAAGCCCGCCTTCTTTGTCTTCAAAAACTCTGTTAACTCTTGCGATTGCTTGCATTAAGTTATGACCCGACATTGGCTTATAAACATACATTGTGGCTAATGAAGGAACATCAAATCCTGTAAGCCACATATCAACAACAATTGCAATTTTAAAATCAGAATCATTCTTTTTAAAATCTTTTGCCAATTCATCTCTATGATGTTTGTTTCCAATAATTTTATGCCATTCCTCAGGATCATTGTTACTATCTGTCATAACAACTTTGACTTTATCTTGCCAATTCGGTCTTAATTCAAGTATTTTGTGATAAATATCTAAAGCAATAGGTCTTGAATAAGCGACAATCATTGCTTTCCCCGTCAATTTATCGGCTCTGTTTGTTTCGTAATGTTCTATAATGTCATTTACAAGAGAATTAATCGTATTTGGATTGCCCAGGACAGCTTCCATTTGCCCAAGCTCCCGTTTGCTTTTTTCGATTACTTCAGGATCGGCATTGTGAGCCATAAGCTCATATTCTTTGTCAATAAGTCTTAATGTAGGCTCATCAAGTTGAAGTTTTACAACTCTGCTTTCATAATATACAGGGCGGGTTGCGCCATCTTCAACAGCTTGCGTCATATCATATACATCAATGTAATCACCGAAAACTTCTCTTGTGTTTCTATCTTTTATAGAAACGGGAGTTCCGGTAAATCCGATAAATGTTGCATTAGGGAGGCAATCTCTTATAATTCTTGCTGTCCCAATTTTGATTTCACCTGTTTTAGAATCAACTTTTTCAGACAAACCATATTGTCCCCTATGAGCTTCATCAGCCATAACAACAATATTTCTTCTGACAGATAAAGGCTCGACGGATTCTTCAAATTTTTGCATTGTAGTAAAAATTATTCCGTTAGCCTCTCTGCCGTCCAAAAGTTCTTTTAAGTTCTCTCTGCTTGATGCTTGAATAGGCTCTTGCCTTAAAAAATCTTTGCATTTTGCAAACTGTCCGTATAATTGATTATCTAAATCGTTTCTATCTGTAATCACAACGATAGTAGGGCTGTTTAATGCTTTTTGTAAAAGATGGGCATAAAATACCATTGATAAAGATTTTCCGCTGCCTTGTGTGTGCCAGAAAACGCCGGCCTTGCCATCGGTTTCAACTGCTCTTTTGGTTGATTGAACGGCTTTTTTTACCGCAAAATATTGATGATAAGCTGCAAGAATTTTATAAATATCTAACCCGTCTTTTGAAAAACAAATAAAGTTTTTTATTATGTCTAACAATCTTTCTTTTTGGAAAATTCCTTCAAAGAATGTATCAAACTGTGCATATTGTGTATTCTCATAATCACCATCTTTTGTTTTCCAAGCCATAAAACGAGTTTCATCAGATGTTATGGTTCCTGCTTTTGAGGTTAATTGATCTGACATAACACAAATTGCGTTATAAATGAACATAGAGGGGATTTCATGCATATAATTTTTTAATTGACGATAAGCCTCTGAAGCGTCAGTTTCTTCTCTTGAAGGGGATTTTAACTCCATTATTACAACAGGCAAACCGTTTAAAAATAAAATTATATCGGGTCTTTTTTCGGAATTTTCAATAAAAGTCCACTGGTTAGCAATAATGAAAGAATTATTTTCTGCATTCTCATAATCCACAAGATAAGCGATGTCAGAATGTTCTTCTCCATCTTTTAGATACCTAACCTCAATCCCGTTTTGTAGGTAATCCATAAAGACACCATTCTTTTGAACAAGTTCGCCTATTTCAAAGGCTTTAAGCTTGTAGATAGCATCTTTAATTGCATCACTTGGCAATTTGGGGTTAATACGATACAAAGAATCAACAAGAATTTCCTCATACAAAGGGTTTGTATAATCTCTATCAATATCAGGACCATAGATATGACTATAACCCATACCTTGAAAAAGTTCGATTATAGAATTTTCATAACTCGCTTCCGTGAATGTAATTGTCATCTATGCT
>CALURS010000219.1 GCA_944323215.1 Candidatus Gastranaerophilales bacterium
CTTAAGAATATGGGCTTTTTGGATGATAAAACAAAAGCCGAAATGGCAAAAACTGGGGTATTTTCAGGCGGTGCAGACGCTGACGCCAGATTTTTAACCAAAGACATTAACCCTGAATTTATAAAATTTGTTATGTCCGAAACGTGGGCAGGGATATGGGTTGTATCTTCATCCGTTGACCCGAAAGCCTTAGCAAGTCTTACAAATGCAACAGCTTTTCAGATTTCACAAATGTACAGAAATATGGAAGAGGACTGCAAAGACACGGAAGCAGAATGGAAAATATCCCTTGAATATCTTGACAGGATTTTAAAATCCTACTGGACAGGGTTAGACGTTAGAAGCGTTAATGATTATTCAACGGAAGATATCAACTACGATTTTAAACGCAATATCCCGAATGACATTATGACTTGGTTAAAAGATATGCTGCAAGCAGGCGGAAAACTGCCGCAGAAAGAAATATTTATAAAAGCCGGCTACACCGAACAAAAAGCGGAAGAGCTTGTACAGGAAGCCGAGAACGAAAGCTATGAGATGTTAGATGAAACAACCGTCTGATAGAGATATAAAGGCACTCCGCCGGAAATACAACGAACTTATTGCACAGGCACAGGCTAAATGTATAAATAATTTTCAGGCGGTCAGAGATTATGTTTTTAACGAGTTATCGAACTTAAAAGAAAACGATGCACTGTATCAGGCACTTGAAACATACATCATAAACCGCTATAACTCAATGTTTCTGCAATTAAAAACCGATATTGTGAATAATTACAACGAAGCCGGAGTTATAGAAACCAATTTTGCAGAAAACACAATGGGTGAAAAATTGCGTTTCGAGCCGGCACTTGTGGCGGTTCTTCCCGAAACAAAACCCTTTAAAATAACAAACCGTATACTTGCTGAAAAATCAATCTTAAAACGCTCAAGAAAAATGGCTAATCAGGTAACACAGGCTATTGCAGACAGCTTTTCTATAGGTTCAAGCATTCAGGCAGTACAGCGGAAAATCGATATTATAATGGGTTTTCGCAATATTGACGGCAGGATAAACGAAAGAGCCAAAGCCCTTATTATTGAGGGCAAATTTTCACATCGAAACGGGCATATTTACCAGACCTACAGAATTGCACGCACAGAAACAATGCGGATGGCTCATATAAGACAGTATGAGATTTTTGAAGGCGTTGAACGAGATGATAAACGTTTAAAACTCTATGCGGTTTTAGACAGCCGGACCCGCTGGCAGTCTGCTGCAATGCACGGGCAGATTTCAGATAAAAGAGGGCGGTTTAAATATCCTGATGGTGTTTATTACAGGCTTGGGGAACAGCCAAAACAATGGGTAATTAATGACCGTGAGTGTGCCTGTGTCGTTTTTATTTAATTTTTTGTTGTGAACTACTCCTAGCTAAAGCGGAGAGTCTTCTTTTTACAATTTGGATAAATCTTTTACTTTCATCATTCACCGTCCTTTGCTTTGTTGATGATGTAGAGTTTTTCATTTAGTTCTTCAAAGGTATATTTCCTATTGAATTTCGGTGTTACTAAATTGGTTCTATCAAGATTTTCTAACTTCTTCCATAGCTCTGGGTAGTTAAGTTTAACTGCAGCTAATTCTTTTTCTCTTGCATTAGGACAAAACCAACACCCGCCACGTAAAGAATAGTTGTATAAAGGACTAACTAATCCATACTCTTTGCATAATTCAAAAGCCATTTCTTCTGTATAATTGTACTTCTCAAGTAGAGAAACTTTATTAGTATTTCTTAATCTTTCTAATCTTTTAGGTTCATCAACCGCAATACCAATGTACTGGGTTACAGGTTCTTTTATGTTCTTATAGAAATCACGTATTGGTTGAACCTTACCCTCTGCATTCATCTTACAAGCAAACGGAATTAAAAACCCTCTTTTCTTTCCGTTTCGTTCAGGATGAGGGGATTTACTGACTATATGATTAAAGCTAGTTACATAATTAGTTTTAGAACTACGAAGCACTTTAACTGGATAACCCCATTTTTCAAATATAGGAATTGCTTTATTCAGGATAAAATCTCTGTGAAGTGGATGCTCGGCAGAGGTTTCTTCATCAAACATTACCTCTGAATAAACAATTAAATCAAGCGGTTCATTATTTAAATGAGCTAATATAATCGTAGCACAACTGTCTTTTCCAAAACTACAACTTGCAATATATTTCATTAAATCTCTTCCTTTGCTTTGTTGATGATGTCTAAAATATGTTCTTTTGTGCATTTTAAACATTCTTCAAAATCATCACATCCGCACTCTTGATTTTCACAATAAATATCTTCTTTTAGCTCCTTTTCAATTTCATCAAGAGCTTGCTTGTAAATTTTCTTCTTTAGTTCAATATCTATACAAACTTTCTCTGCATAATTACGAGCATTTTCAGAGTTTTTTAATTGTACTTTCAACTTCTCGCATTCAGCAGTCTTGCATTGGAGTTGTTTAAAATTTTCTTTAATCGGACAATTTTTAATTTCATCACATCTTAAAATTGGTTTTTCTTCTGTCTGTTGTTCTTTAAAAGCTTGTGATTGAACCAAACAACCTTTATCATATCGGTGTAACGGTCTGTCAATATAACAAGGACATCCGATAATTTTGCCGTCAATTATTATCTCTTTATCTGTCATATCTACAATCCTCCGAACTTCTTTCTTTTAACGCTTCTTCAACTAGGTTTATTATGTTTGAGTATTCAGAATCAATGCAATGAGTTTCGTACTCATCCCATTCAATATCAAGGGCTTTTAATTCGTCATATCTGATTTCTTTTAAATACCATTTCAATCTCTCGCATTCCTGCGCTTTGCGGGCAAGTTGCTTGAAGTAGCAATCTGTACCAGTACAAATTGTATATGTTTCACCGATATCATCCTTTTCAGCTAGACAAAAATTCGTATAACTATCTCTATATTTACATTTATTTACATCTACGCCGTCCAGATATATAGGTTTATGTTCCATATTTATAATCTCCTTTACATAAGGTCTGTACTCTTTTTCTGCACTTATTCTTACTTGTTTTGCTTCGCTTAGGGTTTTATATGTGCCAAAGCATTTTGATTTGCCTTTAACCCTCATTTGTACTTGATATCCCCATTTCGTCACCTTAACACCTTCAAAATTTTTTCTATTATGTTGATTTTCTTTATTTGTACAAATTTTTTAGAATTAACTATAATTTTCGCAAAATCATTAAAAATTTTAATTTCATTACCTTTTTTAATGCCTTTACCACAAAATTGACAAGTTTTTAACATAAATACCTCCGTTGTATTTAATCCGATTTATCATGCGGAAACTAAC
>CALURS010000220.1 GCA_944323215.1 Candidatus Gastranaerophilales bacterium
CATAAGTACTACTACTCATTATTATTATTTTTTGAAACAACAATTTTAGGAATATTTAATGCAGCAGATATATTTACATTTTTCTTATTCTGGGAGCTGGAATTAATACCAGCATACTTTTTAATAGGAAGCTGGGGAGAAGGCAACAATGCAAAAAAATCAGCAATGAAATTTGTATTGTATACATTTTTAGGCAGCTTATTTATGCTAGTAGGTTTAATAATGCTGCACTACTTTAGCTATTTGGCAGCAAACAGCTTAAACGGACAAATTGCAATGTATGATTTAAGTAAAGTAGGAGTGGGACTTCAAATTCTAATTTCGACACTGCTTTTAATAGGGTTTGGCGTAAAACTTCCTATTGTACCTATCCACAGTTGGCTTCCAGATGCACACACAGATGCAGCAACACCAATTAGTATGGTTTTAGCCGGTGTGTTATTAAAAACAGGGGCTTACGCAATAATAAGATTTAACGTTCAAATTCTGCCAGAAGCTTTCCAATACTTGGCACCAATAGTAGCAATATTCGCTCTAATTAACATTATATATGCAGCACTAGTTGCTTATGCTCAAACGGATATAAAGAGAATCGTAGCATATTCAAGTATATCTAATATGGGGCTTGTTCTTTTAGGAATCTGTGCAATGAATGTAATAGGCTTGACAGGTTCAATCTATCACATGATAGCACACGGATTAATAGCCGCAGGTCTGTTTATGGTATGCGGAATAGTTTTACTAAGATGCAAAGAACGAAATATTAACAAATTGGGCGGGATTGCAAAATCTATGCCACGATTATTCGGATTTGCAACTATAATTGTTCTTGCTTCAATCGGACTTCCAACACTGGCAGGATTTGTTGGCGAAGTAATAACTATTATCGGAGCATTAGCATCCGAATTATCAGATGTTGTTAAATTTATAGGGCTGTTTGCTCTGCCTGTGTTAATATTAAGTTCGTGCTATCTTCTAAAATTTCTACACAAAGGCTTTTATGGTGAAGATGTTTATTGTAAACCATCTTCTGATATTGCAAATCACGAATTTGTAGTTCTAGGAATAATTGTTCTCTTATTGTTTATTTTTGGCTGCTTCCCAGCAACTTTAATAAACACAATACAAAATATCTTTACTACTAATGGAGTTGTTATATGGCAAATGATTTATTGAATATATTTATACCTCATATAATCATAATTCTAACGGTCATATTCCAAATGATTTTTGGAGTAATTAAGCCGCACTCACTTATATTTAGATATAAAGATATAAATGTAAGAATAAGCAATTTCATAAGCTTAATAGGTATGATATTGACTCTATTCGCAGAAATTATGTCAAATGGTGAATATGTAGGTTTCAATTATTCAATAGTCGTTACATCAGATATAAAAATCTTATCAATATTGGTTTTACTGTGCGGAATAAGCATAATTCTTCTTAATACAAAATTATTAAATTCCAACAGACAATGCTGTTATAAATACCATATACTGTTTTTAACATCAATATTAGGAGGACTATGTGCACTTGAATCAAATGACTTTTTAACACTGTTTGTATCAATAGAAACTCTTTCATTCGGGCTATACTTTTTAATAGCATTTGCTAAAGGATATAATTCAAAAGAAGCAAGCTTTAAATACTTAATCACTAGCGCCATATCAATAGCATTCTTTTTATTTGGAGTTTCATACTTATTAGGATTAAGTTCAAGCTTGAATTATACAGAAATGACACAAATATTTGAAACCAGCCACAGCGGAATAATCTACACAATGGCAAGTATAATGATATTTGTAGGCTTAGGTATGAAACTTGCAGTTTTTCCATTTGCTAATTGGGTAATAGATGTTTATAACGGATGTGAAACTTCAATAATTGCATTCTTATCAACAATCCCCAAAATTGTTGTAATAGGAGTACTGATAAGACTTTTAAACGGAGTCCTTGGATATAGTGTCGAGCTAAACACAGTTATCTTACTAATGGGAATTTTAACAGCCTTTTGGGCAAATATATATGCACTAAAAGAAAATAATGTAAAAAAAATACTGGCTTGCTCGTCAGCAGCCAATGCTTCCTATATGCTTGCCATACTGGCAATAACATCAGATTTTAGCTGTTCAGCAGTAATATTCTATATAATCTGTTATGTATTTATGAATATAGGAGTTTTAGCTTACCTGAATATTATAGAAAAAGAAGATAGCACAATATTGCTTGAAAATCTAGGAATAAATAACAATAAAATTTATAGTCTATGCTTTATGATATGCGTACTAGGGCTTGCAGGACTACCTGTGACATCCGGCTTTCCGGCAAAAATCTTTCTGCTGTACTCTATAATTCAATCCGGTTTAATATTTTTGCCAATAGTGTTTATATTATTGCTATTGTTTACAATAGCATTGTATTACTATATTAAACTAGCAAGAGCAGTACTTATTCCGATAAAATTGAAACAACTATTTGCGACCAAAGTCCATCCATACTGCTCTGTTGAATTTGTATTAATAATAATGACAATAATAACAGTATTAATAGGAATAATGCCTTTTAACTTAATCACAAGAAGTATTGTACTGTATTAATAAATTTTTGTTCTTGCAATTTTATAAAAAATTCGTTATTATTATATACGTACACTATACACAATCAATAACTATGATATAATTACTATTTACTTTTTTTATATTAAGAATTGTAACATTTTTGTTATTAATATAAAAGAATGTGGAATATTAACTATAGAAATAATAAGTACTGAAGGTTCAAGGACGCTTGAACGTACTTATCATAAAGTATGAAACGACATGGAGATTTGCTGAATCAATGAGTGCAATTTCTTTTAGTGGTTTAGTAACCGGATTGGACACTGACAGCTGGGTCAGTGCACTAACTGCGCTCAAAAATGCAAAGGTTCAGCAGTTAGAGGAGGAAAAATCAGAGGTAGTAGCCTTAAAAGATGTAGTAGCAGGGATAAAGAATTATTTTACATCCTTTAGGAGCTCGCTGGAACGTCTTACGGATGCGAAATTTGGGACAGATTCACTGGACTTATTTGTGCAGAATTTAGCGAATTCATCAAATCCTGCAAAGGTTACAGCGACAGCAACACCAAATGCGGCAAGAGATACTTATGAAGTAGGGGTATCACAAGTAGCATCAACGACAAAAGTAAACACAGCCGTAAGAAAAACCGTTTCGGTAACAGCTACAGCTGAATTGGATACGAAACTATCTGTTTTGGGAGTTAAAGAGGGGTACGTATCACTGAATAATAAAGAAATTCAGATAGTAAATTCAGACACAATAGAATCAC
>CALURS010000221.1 GCA_944323215.1 Candidatus Gastranaerophilales bacterium
TTTGCAACGAAATTTCATATAGTGCACATTTATTGTGTTTCTGGTATTATAATATATATTGTTTTAGGGAGAAGAGTATATGGAATTTATAAATGCAATATTAGCTCATTTGATTAGTTGGATTGAACATGTCATTACTATTATGGGGCCTTCAGGGGTTGCTCTTTTGATGGCAATTGAATCTTGTAATATTCCGCTTCCGAGTGAAGCTGTTTTACCTTTTGCCGGGTATATTGTGTCAAAAGGTGATATGAATTTTCATGTTGCAGCATTTGCAAGTGCTATAGGTTGTGTTTTGGGTTCATTGCCTTCTTATTATATTGGTTATTTTGGCGGAAGAACTTTTGTTGAAAAATACGGAAAATATTTCCTTGTTTCAAAAAAGGATTTGGAAGAAGCCGATAAGTGGGTTGAAAAATACGGCGATTGGGCATTTTTCCTCTGCAGAATGCTGCCTGTAGTAAGGACTTTCATTTCTCTTCCGGCAGGCATATTGCGAGCTAAAAAACGTTTCTTTTTCACGTTTACTTTTTTAGGTTCTCTTGTTTGGAGTTATTTGCTAATTTATGTCGGTGTAAAAATGGGGCAGAATATTGAGGCCTTTAAGCATATCTGGCATAAATTTGATATTTTAATAATTGCAATATTTGTTATTCTTGGCGGGTTATATGTGTATAAACACATTAAGCACCTAAAAGAAAGCTAAATCTAATACTTAGCTTTTGAATAAGTCCCGGCAAATATATTAATTTAACATTCAATTAGTCCAAATTGAATGTTTTATCAACAATATACAAAGGACGGTTTCTGGTTTCGTCGTAAATTCTGCCGATATATGCTGTTGTAAGCCCCAATGCAAATGTTGGTACAAAACCTGCAAACAATATTACGCTATAAAGATTTTTTCCTAAAACTATCATTATTATAGATAATAATGCCATAATACCGGCTAGCCACCAAATCAATTTAAGCGGAGTTGTCGATAATTCGGTAATCGCTGTAAGTGCGAGTTTTATCAAAGACAGTGGCGAGTATTTTGTAGTTCCGGCAATTCTTTCATCTCTGTTATAATAAAGAGGAACACTCTTAAATCCAACCCAAGTCAAGAGTCCCCTCATAAATCTATGGTGTTCTCTAAGCTGTTTTACTGATTCTCGTACACTTGCTGTTATAATTCTGAAATCGCCTGTGTCAGTCGGTAATTTCGTTTCGCACAGACTGTTCAACAATCTGTAAAAAATAAATGCAGTAACTTTTTTAAATGCAGTTTCTGATTTACGTTTAAGCCGTTTTCCATAAGCAACCTGGTAGTCGCCTTCTTTTAATTTTTTGTACATTTCAATTAAAAGTTCCGGCGGATCTTGCAAATCTGAATCGATAATAGCCGTATAATCTCCGTTTGAATAATCTAAGCCTGCAGTTACAGCTATTTCATGCCCGAAATTCCTTGAAAAATTTACCAGTTTAATAAATTTATTAGCTCTGGCTAAATTTTCAACAATTATACTGCTGCCGTCAACGGAACCGTCATTCACAAATATAAAATTTGTTTCCAATCCTTCAACAGCAAGGTCTTTTCGTACGTCAAGCAGCCGCTTAAACAGCTCCTCAATACAATCTTCTTCATTATAAAATGGTATTACTATATCTAGTGTTTTCATGCTATTTTCCTATATTTATATATTATATCGTAAAATATATTTGTTAAGATATTGTTAATTACTTGGGCTGCTGTGGAGCAAAATTTGTAAATATTTGTTACTTAATGGCAATTTTTGGACGCGTATTTTTTTATTTAAGGTATATAGGGGAAAATACTAATAATTATATCTTGAAAGGAGTAAGGAAATGGGAATTGCATTTGCTTTAAAAAAGCTGGCTGGTTTTGCTGCCAGAAAAGTTAACTATGCTGAACGTCTTGGTGAGCAAGGATTGCCGAAATTAAAACAAATCGGCAAGTAAAAAAAC
Source organism: Candidatus Gastranaerophilales bacterium (assembly GCA_944323215.1). Classification (GTDB taxonomy): domain Bacteria; phylum Cyanobacteriota; class Vampirovibrionia; order Gastranaerophilales; family Gastranaerophilaceae; genus CALUTH01. The sequence goes on from CALURS010000221.1 coordinate 1,969, forward strand.
GGTGTAAAAGTTTATAGGGGCATTGATGAGCATGGTGCCAAATATACAGTGTCGTTTAAAAAAGACGGTTCACCTCTTAAGTTAGTTAAACAAGAAAAATACAAACAAAATCGCGGTTATATGACAACTGAGGGCAGTCAAACTTTGGTTAGAAACTATAGTAAAAATGAAGGCTTGTATATCCAAAGGTCTAAAACTGATGTAAAGACAGATTTATCTTGGTTAGGCAGATTTTTTAAACCAGGAGATACCGTAAATTATACCTCCAAATCCAGGTATAATAGTGCCAGCTTTGATAAGTTTGTAGATGGAACTTCCCAGTGGACCCAGGCAGGTAATCCAAATTGGAAATGGACACTCCATGAGCGTCCCGGTATAACAAAGAGCGTAACAGAAAATAAGTATGCTCCTGACTGGCAAAATACTCAAACATATTTTGAATTAAATAATTTTAAATTCCCGGGAGGTGCAGTCCATAATGGCAGGATAGGTTTTGATAAAGGTATTTCTCCGTTGGATGGCGAATACTTGCGGCGAACACGAGTTAATCCGTTCGGAGATTATATCAAAATAGATTACAATTAGAGAATAAAAAGCGGGCAGGTCTATCTGTCCGCTTTTTTATTAGTTATTTTTATAGAATAATATACCCTCTTTTGGCATAAAAACCTTAATTCCGTTGTTATCAAGATGATCTTTTAATACTTTCCAGGTAAGTTCAAAAAAAAACTCAAACGATTGGATTAAAGCCATATGAGTCAGTATATCCTGATTGTTTTTATTATATGCTTCAACAGTATCAGAAAATATTTTAAATCTGTAATATTTTATTATTTAACAGCTTGACTTAGAGTTACTCTAAGATGTTAGGATTAGAACAGAGGTTTTAAAGTACATGGATAGACGTAAATTTATAAAAAATACACTTATTACTGATGCCGGTGCGGTTATTATTGGTGCCGCAACAGGCTGTGTAAGTAACAAAAATTCAAAAGGAGATAAAAAAATGAAAATACTTGTTATTACCGGAAGTCCGAGGAAAAACGGAAACTCAAACACTCTTGCAGACAATTTTATAAAAGGAGCGCAAGAAGCCGGACATAGCGTAGTAAGATTTGATTCCGCATTCAAAAATGTTCACCCTTGCATTGCCTGCAATAAATGCGGTATGAACGGTCAATGCGTGTTCAAAGATGATTTTGAATTTATCAGAAATAATATTGTAGATGCTGATGCGGTTGTGTTTGCTTCTCCAATGTATTATTTCGGCATTTCGGCCCAGATAAAAGCCGTTATAGACAGATTTTATGCAATCAACGGACAAAT
>CALURS010000222.1 GCA_944323215.1 Candidatus Gastranaerophilales bacterium
ACCAAACAGATAAGATTCGTATACAGAAAATTTATCAGAAAGAATTTGCTCAAAGTCCTTGTTTTTTAAACTTCTTAAAATTAGATAATCATAAGGTTCAACTTGAATTCTTTGATATGTTTCGTACGCAAGTTTTAAATATTTTTGTTTATCTTTTTTAGAACAAAGTTTAAGACCAATATAAATCCACCGAGCAAATATTTTGGCAAAAAACTTTTCGTTTCCAGTTAATAAGTTTTTGTCAGAAAGCTCATTAAATAAAAATTCGCAACCTACTAAATGATCGACTATATAATTAAAATTCTTATTGATAGTATCTGCCATTCCAGAATCTTCACGTTGGAAGTAATTGTAGAGCTTTTCGTTTAAGTAATAAGCTTTACTTGAAACAAGGCAGTATAAAAAATAAAATGGAAAATCTTCATATTGAGCACATTCTATAAATTTAATGTTGTATTTATCAATAATTGATTTTCTATAAATTTTGTTCCAAGCAGAGACATTTGTTGCAAATATATTATTTTTATCCGTATTAATTAAACCAGAATATTTAAGAGTCATATATTTGATAGTACTTTTTGATATAAATTTTTTGTCACCAGTAACATTAACTCCGAATACAATATAATCAATATCATCTGTAAAATAAGTTATAGTTTTTTTTAATAAATCCGTTTCAATCCAATCATCAGAATCGACAAATAAAATAAATTCACCATTTGCAACTTTTAACCCAGCATTTCTTGCTCCCCCAACACCTTTTCCAATGCCTTTTATGTAGTGAGTTATTTTATTAGGAAATTTTTTGTAGTATTCTTCACAAATCGAATCTTCTTCTTCTAGACCGTCAGATACTATTATAATCTCAAAGTCTTGAAAAGTTTGGTTCAAGATTGAGTCAAAACATCTTTTTAAATATTTTGCGGTTTTATAAACTGGTACTATTACTGATACTTTAGGGCTACACACCGCACATTGCCTCACTGTTTTCCATTTCTAATATTGGGCTTAATACGCTATATAGCATATGACAAATCATCATATGAACATCTTCTGCTACTTGCATATTGTTTATGTCTGCGTGTATAGAAACATCTACCATATTCTTTAGTTTCCCACCATCAAACCCCGTGATGCCAACAGTCTTGGCTCCATGTATATTGGCATATTCAATAGCCTTCAATATGTTCTTAGAGTTGCCGCTCCCTGATATACCTATTACTACATCATCTTTTTTTAAGAAATTCTTTAGTTGTTCTACAAATACGTTCTCGTATCCTACGTCATTTGAGTATGCCAGCATTGTTGCTGTATTGTCATTCAAGCATATCATCTTAAAACGTATATCCCTTTTATAACTCAAACCTTTATTGAAATCACACGTAAAATGACTTGCAGTTGCTGCTGAACCGCCGTTACCCATTATATAGATATTATTACCATTCTCTCTTGTCTTTAATAAAAGTTCAATCAAGGCTTCAATGGATTTTCTATCTAATCTATCAATTGTTTGTTTTAATGTTTCAAAATATATATCAATTGACTTTATCATTTTATACTACGCTCCTATATAAATCTCGTTTGTTATAATAAATAACGTGTGTCCCTTTGCTATCAAATGAAAAATTAATTTCTTTTAAATCTTTTAGAGCTTTCCTTACTCGGGTTCTATGCTGTTCTTCTACATAGAATAATAAAAATCCGCCGCCGCCTGCTCCAAGAAGTTTGCCTCCTAATGCACCATTCTGCATTGCTAGGTTATAATAGTAGTCTATGTTTGGGTTAGTTATACCGTTTGCAAGTTCTTTTTTGTACATCCAGCCGGTATGCAATATTTCACCCATTGCATTTATATTACCTTTTAATAATTCTTCTTTCAAGTCCTTTGATAATTTTACCATTTTATGCAAGTTCTTTATTTTAGCTTGATCATTTGTTGTATTTTTCTTTTGTTCAGCCAAAATGCTTCCTGCTGCACGTGTTTGACCTGTATAAAACATTAATAAATTCTTTTCTAAGACTCTATAGGCATCTGTTTGTAGGTACAATTTCTCTACATCGACTTCGCCGTCTTGTTGGAATTCTATAAAATTTAATCCACCGCATGCACAAGCATATTGATCTTGTTTGCCTATTGGTTCTTTCAAATCCTCTATTTCTACTTCACAAGCTAAATTCGCTACATCTTCCTTGTTCATATATTTGTCAGTGTAGACGTTACAGAGGTTTATTAAACCTACTGTAAATGCACTTGATGACGCTAGTCCGGTTCCAGAAGGAATATCTGCACTTGAATTGAAATCAACTCCTTTTATTCCGTATTTGCTGAAAACAGTTCTTATAATTGGATGTTGTATTTCACTTATGCTTTTTGCTTGTTCTGTTTTTGAATATTTTAAAAGATATGCGTCTTCATCAAAATATGGGTGCATTGATAGGTAGATATATTTATTTATTGATACAGAAACTACAGAACCTCCAAATTTTTCATAATAATTCTTAAGGTCACTGCCGCCACCTGCAAAACTTATTCTAAATGGTGTCCTTGTTATTATCATTTTACACGCCTACTTTCGCAAAATCTTTGTCTAATATGTATCGAATTGATTTTCTAACAGCATCATTAGATGTTAAATCAGGCTGCCAGCCTAGAGAGTGAATTTTATCTAAACTGTAGCTGAATTCCGGAACATCGCCTACCCAGCCTCTATTACCTCCGGTATAATGAATTTTCGCTTGCAAGCCCATTTCTTCTATTACCATTTCTGCCATTTCTTTTACAGTTGTTCGAGTTTCAACTCCCAGATTAAAATAATTTATTTGGTCGTTTGTTGTGCTCCAAACTAATAAAATTGCTTTTACTAAATCTTTTACATATAAATATGGTTTTATTTGGGTTCCGTCTCCTAGAACTTCAAGTTCATTCGGATTCTTTTTTAACTTGTTAATAAAATCATATATTGCACCGTGAGTTGCTCTTTCTCCTACTACGTTTGGAAAACGTGTAATCCAAGCCTTGAAACCATAATTTTCACAGAAACTTGAAATATATGCCTCAGATGCAAGTTTCGATGCTCCATAATGTGAAATTGGGAACAATGGTCCATAGTTTTCTGTTACTGAAACTCCGGTATCTCCATATATTGCAGAAGTCGATGCAAATACTATATTTTTTACTCCATATTCTTTCATTGCAAGTAAAACATTGTAGGTTGTTGTTAGTGTATTGTCAAAATCTACATTTGGATTAGCGTGGCTTTTTGCGATATCTGAATTTGCTG
>CALURS010000223.1 GCA_944323215.1 Candidatus Gastranaerophilales bacterium
AAATAAAAAGTGGAAAAATCATTGTAAAAGATATTGATGTTAATGGAACAGAGCATTTAAAAGAATTGTTGGGAAAGTTGGAGAATAAAAAAATTTTAATCACCGGAGCTAACGGTTTAATTGGTTCATATCTTATATATTTTTTAGATTATATAAATACAAAACATCGTTTGGGTCTGGAAATATTTGCGAGTTCTCGTTCAAGAAATAAACTTGTAAAACTTTTTAAGAATAAAAATATTAAGATTATAGAGCAAGACTTGCAAGAACCTTTAAATCAGTATCAACAAGTAGATTTTATTATTCATTTAGCAAGTAATGCTCATCCATTGGCTTACTCCAAAGATCCCGTAGGAACGATGAAGGCTAATTTGCTTGGGACAATTAGTCTTTTAGATATGATTAAGGATGCTAAAACAAAATTTTTATATATTTCAACAGGTGAAATATATGGAAATAACATTGACAGACCGTTTGTGGAGACAGATTTAGGTTATATTGATACTAAATCAGTTCGTTCTTGTTATCCGGAGTCCAAACGGGCAGCCGAAACCCTGTGTATGGCTTATAAAGAACAATACAATACGGATATTAATATAGCAAGATTATGCTACATATATGGACCGACAATTACAGATGATAATTCACGGGCAGATGCACAATTTTTAAGAAATGCGATTAACGGCGAAGATATAGTATTAAAAAGTCAAGGTTTGCAAAAACGCACCTACTGCTATGTAGCGGATTGCGTCAGTGCTTTATTAACCATACTTCTAAAAGCACCCAGCGGAGAAGTATATAATATAGCAAATCCGGATTCTATTGTCTCTGTGCGTGAATATGCTCAGACTTTAGCCGATATTGCAAATGTTGCTTTGAAGTTTGATATGCCGGATGAAATAGAGTCAAAAGGTTATTCAAAACAGGCAGATTCAATTTTAAATTCGCAAAAATTAATTGATTTAGGATGGAATTCTTATTTTAATATTAAAGAAGGCTTAAAATTAACTGTTGAAGATAGCTTAAAGAGGAAGAGCTATGACTAAAATGATTGATAAAATGCTAGCCGGAAAATTTTTCCAAAAAATGTGTAAAAATCCTTTTCTAATAATGGATGAAATCATTTCACCTATAGTTAGAAAATGGTATATGTCCGGTATAAAAGTGAATAAAGATAAAATATTATTTACCACATTTAATGGTTCTTACAGTTGTAATCCTAAAGCAATAGCAAATGAAATAATTAAAAGAAAGCTTCCTTGGGAATTAGTTTGGGCAACAAAAACTGGTACTAGCCAAAGCGTTCCAAACTATTTTAAATCTGTAATCCAGGGTTCTCCAGAATTCTATCAAGAAGCAGCTGCTTCTAAATTATGGATATGTAATGGAATTACAATGACATATCTTGGTGCTTTTAAGAAAAAAGAGCAAAAGTTGATACAGACCTGGCATGGTGCTATAGGTATTAAAAGATTTGATACAAATAAAGATTACCATTGGATTCGCAATATTAAACATGACGGAAAAATAACCGATTATTGTATTTCAAATAGTACATTTGAAAATAATTTATATAAGAGTACTTTCTGGAAGAATACAACTATTTTAACCTTAGGTCATGCAAGAAATGATATTTTGTTTAAAGAAAATACGACAGAAGGAAATAGTTTAAAAGAATCAATAAAGAACCTGCTTAATATACCAAATGGTGTCAAAATTGCAATGTATGCACCAACCTTTAGAGATGATAAAAGTTTAGTATATTATAACATTGATTATAGTATGCTCAGAAATGCATTAGTAAAAAAGTTTGGCGGAGAGTGGGTTATATTAACACGTTTACATAGTAAAATGAGGAAAAAAGCCGGTGAATTTAACTTTAATACTCCGGAGTTTGTTATTGATGCAACTGGCTATAGCGATATTCAAGAACTCCTACTTGTTACAGATGTCGGTATAACAGATTATTCAAGCTGGATATGTGAATTTCTTTTCACCGGAAAGCCTGGCTTTTTGTTTAGTACTGACTTAGGTTCATACAATAAAGAGAGAGGATTATTATTTCCTATTGAAGAATTTCCTTGCTCAATGGCTGAAACTAATGAAGAACTTTGCAAAAACATATTGAGTTTTGATGAATTAACTTATAGAGAAAAAGTAAAGGAATTTTTAACAAAAAAGGGAGCAATAGATGATGGGCAAGCAGCAGAGAGAATTGTCGACAAGCTTGAAGAATTAATGAATGTTGAGGATTATTAATATGCGACAAATTTTTTCAATTACGGAAGAGTCCAGAGAAAATAAGCAGGGAATGATTATTTCCAAACATAAAATTATAAATATTTTAGGTATTAAATGTAAATTTAAAATCAATATTACCGAAGACTATAAAAATCTGTTTAAATTATATAAAAAAGTATTAAAACAGAATACAAGATTGAGTCAGGATTTAAACAATTTTAAATATTCTTTAGGCTATGTAAATGCGAAAAAATTCTTGGATAAGGAACACAATAAAGAACTTGAACAGCAACTGCAAATTTTATATAAAGATTTAGACAACTTAGCAGTTGAGCATTTAAATCAAATTATAAGGAGAAGTGAAAAAGTTTTAGAATACAAAAGGCTTTTTGGAGATATACCTCTAGCCCGGTTAGTTTATGATGAAGAAGAAATGAAAGATATCAATGCAGCTTTAAAGCTTGCTTCAGAAATCAAATTTTGTGATACATATTATCAGTGGAAAAATTATAAACTTCCTATTGGTTTTTTTGAACCAAGTGTATTCTTAGGTAAGCATGGAATTGAAGCTTTACAAAATAAAAACAGAATCAATAATGGTGTCATTATTGATGCCGGCGGATATATAGGTGATTCTATTCTTATTTTTAGAGAAGAATTTCCCGATAACCAAATTATTTCTTTTGAACCTGATAAAACTAATTTTGAATTATTGAATAAAACCATCCAGTTGAATAACATACAGAATGTAGTTTGTGAAAATCTGGCATTAGGTGAATTAAATACGGAAAAATATACTGTATGTAATAAATCACATGCCGGAGTAAAAATAGTCAAAGAAGGTACTGATAAAGTGCAGATGGTCTCTTTAGATAATTATGTAAAAGATAATAATATAAGAGTTTCGTTAATAAAGACAGATTTGGAAGGATATGAAATTAACTTTCTGAAGGGTGCTAAAAGAACAATACAAGAACAAAAACCGACATTGTTGATAAGTATTTATCATAACAAACAAGACTTTTT
>CALURS010000224.1 GCA_944323215.1 Candidatus Gastranaerophilales bacterium
AGAAGTAAATTCTAATTCATTATATTGAAGCAAAAAAGCATCAATTTGAACTTTTTTTAACGGAGCAATTGTAATATCCTTATAGCAACTGTCTTTAATTCCTGGAATTTCAAAGATACCTCTTACCGGTGTTGGTTCAATATATGTAAATATAAACTTACAATTTGCCTGTACTTCTTCTACAACAGAAAGCCGCTTTAGCAACTCATAAGACGTACTATCCATATTTTCAAAATTATCTATAACAAAAAGTACTTTTACTTGTTGAATAATCGTCTTAAATACTTTTAAAAGTATATTAATATACTTTTCTTTATTTTTATAAATATTTTCAAAATAATCTGTTTTTTCAGGATACAGAAAATTTAACAAGTCATATATTTCATTATTAGAAAGAGTAGGGAAATCCTGCTTAAAAAATTTAATTGAGTTTCGTTTAAGCAAAAGCGTATCCAAGCAATAATTATTAACATTAAAAAACGTCAATAAAACATCTTGAATAAACCCAAGCGGGGTAAGTTGAGTAATTTGAGTACATTTACCTAAAAGCCAAACGAACTTATAACTTTTCAAATCACTTGCCGCGAACCTTAATATAAGATTTTTACCAATTCCGCTTTCACCGCTTATAGAAATAACCTTAACAACATCGTCTTTAATTGCTTGGACTAACAAATTTTTGGCTTTTTGCTGAGAAACAAATTTTGATTCCGGTTTTATTGAAGGCTGCACTTCCTCAACATATTTATTTAATTCATCATCTTCATTCTCTGCCTGCACAAATTTATGCCCGCATTTTCTACAAGAGGCAGCTTCGGGTAGATTAAGAGATTTGCATTCAGGACAAATTTTTAACAGCTCTGACTTACAAGAAGAGCATACAGTTGCTGTTATTGGATTATAAGCACCACAAAATTTGCATAACGAACCTATTTTCGTTTTGCAATATGGACACTTTATGGTATTTTCTTCTATCTCTTTTTTACACTTGGGACACTTCATTTCCAAATATTCTCTTTACAAGCAAGGCAAGCTCAAATAATCTTTCTGCAGCCTGCGCCTGTGACACATTTAATTCATCCGAGATTTGCTCTAAAGATTTCTTTTCAATAAACCTCAAATTATATAGTTTTTCAAACTCTTTTTGAGGATATAAATTTATTAATTTACGCAACTCTGATTCTAATTCTTGTTTTTTTTCATCAGAAAAAACTTGTTTATTTATACCTATTTCAGGATAATGAAATTCATCATAATAACCACTCTGTTTAACTACATTTTTCTTTGGCTCCGGTTTAGAGGACTCACTTAATAGAATTGCACGTTTTTTTATAACTGTTATTATTGATAGTTTTACAATTCTCTCTATATAACTGCGAATAACTAACTCATCTGTTATTGAGTCTAAAATCCCTCCCAAACGAATTAATACATCATCATATATATATTTTAATAAGTCTTCATTCCCTTGATAACGAGGGTTTTGAGTTATTATGTCAATTATTAAATCTTCATATTTTTTTTCTGTAATTTTATTCATAAATAAACCTAAAATTTAACTATAAGTCTTATTATACCCTTATTTGAACCAAACGTACCTGCGTAAGGTTGCGTTTTTCTTAGAATTGCTTCAGCTGTACTCGCAGCTATACTATCAACCTTCTTAGAGCCGGATGAACTTGAAATTTTTTCATATTTCACAGTATCCTTATCTACAGACAAATCTACTATAATCTTATTTGCCAATGGTTGTTCACTTGCTATTAATAACGCATTCTTTAACTCTATCTGCATTCTTTTTGCAAGTTTCATAAAATACCTGCGCGAATACGGATTAACCATATTAGAAGGGACATCACAATCCACAGTTATTGCCGTAATGGATACAGATGTATCTAACAACTGTACCGGTTCTTCTATATCTTGAAGCATTGCTTCAGCCTCTGTTTCTACTTCTGTTTTTTGTTTTTTAGGCGCTATTGAATTGTCTACTGGAGCCGCAAGCTCATTGGGGACTGACTCAACAGAATTTGAACCTTGTATTTTTTCCATTATCAGGTCTTTTTGTGTAAAACCTATAATGCCTAAGGCTATTAATAAGACAAATAGACCACCTATTAAATTTTTATTAGATGCCTTATTAGGCTTTTTATATGATCCTGATGTTTCAATTACAGGCTGTTCATTTCCTTCATTGTATAATTGATTAATTTCCTGTTCTACATGTGGATTTTCATCTAATACTTCATCCTCTTTATCTTCTTTAATCTCCGAAGACAATACTGATGAAATTTTATTCTTTGTCGATATTTCTGCTTTGTTATTGACTTTTTCTATGGCTTCATCAGGTTCTAATGTATTTACAAAGCCTTCCATTGCTGCTTTTATGTCAATTCCTGAATTAACTTCCTTTACTAATTCTGTTTCCAAATCTTTATCTAACTCTGAAACTAAACTTTCTGAATCGTTTTTAGATACATCATTCAATTTATCTTTTTGTTCATTTTCTTTTTGAGTATTTTTATCTATTTGCTCAATATCATCCGCAAATTCTGTAAAAGTTAGACTTGAAGCATTTGTTTCAACTGAATTTTCTTTTAATACTTCCTCTGCTATATTTTCTGCTTCTTTTTTATTATCGTCTACAAAAGATAAGTTTTCAGGAATGACTAAGTTGCTTGATTGATACAAATACTTATCATCATCTTCTTCATCGGCATCTTCATTATCATTACCCGTATTATCATCAGAATCTTCCGAATCACCTGATTCTTCAGCATTTTCACTATAATTTTCATTTTCAGAATAGTCGGAAGCAATATCATCGTTAAACTCATCTGCCTCTTCTATTTTTTCAGTATCGTTCATTAATGGTTCATCATCGCTAAATGTCAAATCTGAGTCCGGCTCGCTTAAATCTAAATCTTCGACCTCACCAAGCTCTGCTACTTCTTCAGCTTCGCTTAGTACCGATTCTTCATCACTAAATGATAAATCTGACTCCGACTCGCTTAAATCTAAATCTTCGACCTCACCAAGCTCTGCTACTTCTTCAGCTTCGCTTAGCGCCGATTCTTCATCACTAAATAATAAATCTGACTCCGACTCGCTTAAATCTATATCTTCAACCTCACCAAGCTCTGCTACTTCTTCTGTTTCGCTTAGCGCCGATTCTTCATCGCTAAATGATAAATCTGACTCCGGCTCGCTTAGTGACAAGTCTTCGTCT
>CALURS010000225.1 GCA_944323215.1 Candidatus Gastranaerophilales bacterium
CAAAAGAAATATTAAAAAACTGTGGTTTATATAAAAAATCACCAACATTAATAGCTTGCCCAACTTGTGGAAGAACTCAAATTAATTTAATCTCTCTTGCAAAACAAGTAGAAGAACGGTTCAAAAATCTAGATTTACCAATAACAATTGCAACTATGGGTTGCCCAGTTAATGGACCCGGAGAAGCAAAACACGCAGATTTTGGAATTGCAGGGGCAATTGGAGAAGGATATATTTTCCGCAAAGGAGAAATTGTAGCAAGAGTTGATGAAAAAGACTTGATTAATACGCTAGAAAATATTATAATGGAATCATATAATAAGTAGAGATAGTTTTGAAAATAAGAATGGGTGTTATGAAAAAATATTTGTTACTGGCGATATTCGCATTATTAAGTTCAGGTCTTGTTAGAGCAGAAGTTACTCCTGATGAACTGGTAGATCCAAACTTCATTATGAATAACGGTTATTCCATAACAACTGCCGCTGATATTGTTACTTTACAATCTCGTGCAAATGGTGTTCCGACGACTAATATTGAAGACAAGGCATATTACCACAATCCTTTTGTCAAAGCAGTGCGTAATGTGTTTATATATCTAGATCCTGCATTAGAGGATGATGCCAGATTCCATCATGATATTAAATTCACGCCTACAGTGCACGATCTATAATAAATATCGTTTAGCACAATTAAACATTTCATTGATAAGTTCCGAGTTTGAGTATATATTCATGCCGGAACTTTCTAGTACTTGTTTCATCCGTTTTTCCCACATATCATATATTTCATCATCGGATAGTCCTAGAGTTGAACCTATCATTTTTAGCTCTTTATAATCAATAGGTATTGGAAGAGCACCGCGCAAAATATCTACTATATATATTCTTTTTTTTCTAGGAAACGATTTTAGAAATGTAACTATATCCATTTTTTTATCTACAATCGCATTTCTAAGCATTTCTGTAGTTTCATCAACCAAAATTGGTTCTTGCGGAATTTTATACTCAATAAACTCTTCTGGAGAAATCCCCATTACTGTAGCAATCCGTTCTAAGGTAGTACTTCTTGTTGAAAACGGAATTGTTTCGTCTATCAGATTATACACATAAGATAATGTGACTCCAATCATTTCCGCAAAATCTTTTTTGTGTAACGATTTTTCTTCTAAAAATTTAGCAACTTTATGTGAGCTTTTTTGTTTTGTAGTTTCTTTCATAATTAACCTCTCCTGCTATAAAATAAAATTATTCAGCTTTTTTTATAACCACAACTCGGAGAGTCAATATGGTAATATTTATTTGTAGTAAAATAATATATATAAGGAAGATTATAAAATGAAACTTATAGCAGGATTAGGGAATATCGGAGCAAACTACACATTTACTCGCCATAATGCAGGATTTATGGTAGCAGATAAGTTTGTTCTGGACAATAATTCTACATTTAAAGAAGTTACAAAGCTTCGCTCTCTAATCTCAACAGTTAGAACTTCGGATGATTACATCGTAATGAAGCCTACAACATATATGAATTTATCCGGTGAAGCCATACAGCTGGTTATGAACTATTATAAAATACCAATAAGTGACCTTATTGTAATATATGATGATATTTCACTAAATTTAGGTACAATAAGGTACAGAGCAAATGGAAGTGACGGCGGCCATAATGGGATAAAATCAATTATTAAAAATCTTGGTACTAAAGATTTTTCCAGACTAAAAATAGGAATAGGGCCTCAACCTAATTTACCGTCTGAGGTTTTTGTACTTCAAAAATTTAGTGAAGACGAACTTAAACTGCTAAAGCCGGTACTTGACAAATCAGTTGAATCCATTGAATACTATTTTAAGAATGGGATTGCTAAAACACAAAACGTTTATAATTAATTAGGAGAATATATGAGTATTGCAGAACAACTAGAAGCAGAAGAAAAATATGCAGAAGCATATTTAGAGTATAAAAAACAACTCTCACATAATGCAAATAACATTGATTTATTATCACACCTTGGGCATTTAGCCTTAATGCTTGACAAAACAGATGATGCAATTTCATACTATACCAAAATAATTACTTTGGACAAAACAAATACTATGGCTCATGAACAGTTGATGAGCATATTTGAGCATACTGACAGATTCAAATACTATATTTATAGAGGGAATTTAAACATTCTTCAGGAGCACTACACCTATGCAATAAATGATTATAAAAAAGCTGTTGATGCAGCAGGCGGTGATGAAGATAAAATTATTGCTGCAAGAATGGTGCTTGGAAGCATCTACGAGCAAATAGATAAAAAGGATAAAGCAATAGACGAATATATTCAAGTAATAGACCACGGAGCTAAAGATTTATATATATTTTTAAAATTAGCAGAATTATACATCAAAACTGATTACATATCAGGTGCCATAAGCACACTCGAGAAAGCAAAAGAGCAAGGGATAGAAGGTGTTGATGAACCGCTTGCAGGATACTACATTAAGGCATCTATGCCAGAAAAAGCTTTAGAAGTAACCAAGGACACTTTAACTAAAATTCGTGCATATATGGATTTAGAAGAAAATGAAAAAGCATTTGAACTTTTAAATTCATTAGATGAAAAATCAAAAAATACTCCTCAATACTTTGCCTTACTTGCGCAATATTATTTTCAAAAGGGGATGTATGAAGACGCTCTTGAAACCGTTAATAAGTATGAAAAACTTAATTATAACTCACCTCTTGTTTACCAAATGAGAGCATTAATCAATGAAAAACAAGAAGATTATTTCCATGAGCACGTTAACTGGGCAAAATATAATATAGCAAAAGGTGAAAAAGATGTTGCAATAAGTGAATATTTAAATGCGTATCAAATTAATGATAAAAATATACAGGTAGTAGAATCATTAGCATTTTTATACGACGAAACAAACGATAAAAACAAAGCAAGCGAATTTTTTGAAAAACTACTTGAACTTGAACCCAAGAACAAAACTGCACTGGAGAAATTAGCAAAATTCAGAGATTATATAGGAGACTATGAAGGAGCTGTAGAATATATGGAACGGCTTGCCCAAATAGACCCTAAAAACCAATATGTTGCACTTAACCTTGAAAAATTCAAAGAAAAAGTGGAAAATGCGGGAAATATAATGTACTTTTTCAGAAACCTTTTCAAAGGTAATAAATAATTTAAAGACAATTTTTTCTCATA